>NZ_JBHWVI010000053.1:0-44777 GCF_042737005.1 Streptomyces sp. NPDC060027 | reverse complement strand
GGCCGGTGTCGCCCTGATCGGGGCGGCACCGGCCAGCGGCGCGGAGAGCGCGACGGACATCGCGCCCGGCGTCGAGTACACGCAGTTGGACATCCCGGCGGCCAAGGGGGTGGCGCACGCGCACGTGTTGAGTATCGACCTGCGCAATCCCCATGTGCGCGTCGACCTCTTGTACCCGGGAGCCGTGGCGTCCCGGGCGCCCGTGTCCCAGCTGGCCGACTCCCGAGGCGCCGTCGCCGGTGTCAACGGCGACTTCTTCAACATCACGGAGACCCAGCATCCGGGCGTCGAGGCGACGGGCGCGACCGTCGGCCCTGCGATCGCGGGCGGTCACGGGCTCAAGGCCGCGGTCCCCGACGGCCAGCGTTTCGGACCGGCGCTGCCGCCCGGCACGACCACCGAGGACGTGTTCGGTGTGGGCGTCGACCGCCGGGCCCGGCTGGACAGCGTGGCCCTCGACGGGTCCGTCCGCAGCTCCGACGGCACCTGGCCGCTCGGCGGGTTCAATCAGTACGCGCTCCCGGTCGGCTCCGTCGGCGCGTTCACCGCGGACTGGGGCAGCGTCTCGCGGGTGCGGGCGACCTGCGGAACGGACACCGACCGGGCCGCGCCGTGCAGCACCGACACCTACGAGGTGACGGTCCGCCGCGGTCGGGTCGTGTCCGCCGCCGACGCTCCGGGCAGCGGGACCATCGCGCCGGGCACCACCGTGCTGGTGGGCCGCGAGGCGGGCGCCCAGCGGCTGCGGAAGCTGTCCGTGGGCGAACGGGTCGGGGTGCGGCACCGGCTGGTGGCGGAGTCCTCCCGGGTGCCGTACCGCTTCGCGGTCGGGGGCTACCCGACGATGACCGGCGGCGTGCCGCTGCCGGGTCTGGACGACCGGACCTCCGCCGTACGGACCGCGGTGGGCTTCTCCGACCACGGGCGCCGCATGCAGCTCCTCGCCCTGGACGGCGCCCCCGAGTTCCGCGGCGGCCTCACCATCGCCGAAGTGACGGCGGCGATGCGGCAGCTGGGTGCGCAGGACGCCTTCAGCCTGGACGGCGGCGGCTCCACCACGATGGTCGCCCGACAGGCGGGGGCGGACACCGTCAGCGTTCTCAACCACCCGAGCGGCGGCGCCGAGCGTCCCGTCCCGAACGGTATCGGGGTGTTCGCGCGCCCGTGACGCGACGGCACGTCATGGCGTCAGACTGCCCACGATGTCCGCCGTCGCGGTGAGACCGCTGTGGATGGTCGGCGCCATGCTCGTGCTGGCCAGCAGGAACCCGAGCAGGGCGCAGACCAGGGCGTGGGAGATCTTCAGCCCTCCGTTGCGGAGGAAGATCACCGCCAGCACCAGGAGCAGCAGCACCACAGAGATGGAAATGGCCATCGTCAACCTCCTCCGCCACGTCCACTTCGCGGCGTTCGGCCGTAAGTGTGGCGTAGCGGAGGGTTCGCCCGGGCGGTTGACGTGTCCTCCGAACGAGTGGTGTTCTACCGTCGGCCGTGGGCGTCCAGGAACTCTTCGAGACCCCCCAGGTCATCGGTGTTGAGGTGGTCGACGTCGGCGGCGAGCAGTTCGCGCCAGAGCGCCTCGCGTGTCGGACCCGCCAGATCGGGTGTCGCCCAGAACCGGACCTTCTGCCGGCGCGCGTGCGCGGCCGCCATGATGCCCCGCAGCTTCTCGCGCTCGGCGTCCGGGAACGGGCCCGCGCCCAGCCAGCTGAAGTGGAGTGTCCAGTTGTCGCTGATCAGGGGGATCAAGGAGGCGGGGGCGGCGCTGCCGAGGTCGGCGAGGCGGCCGTCGTAGAAGGCGCGCCGCACGGTCTGTGCCTCCATGGGCGCCCGCGCGGCGCGGTCCCCGGAGATCACGGCCGTGACCGGGCCGGGGTGCGCGCGGCCGTGCGCGTACGTGGTGAACAGGTGCCGGTAGCGGCGCAGATGACGGTCGAGTTCGAGGTACGTCGAGGAGCCCTCGGTCTTGATGTCGATGAGGAGTTGCAGCGGCTTGCGGTAACCGCGGTACACCGAGCCGTGGTTGGCCCGGACGCGGGCGGCCAGCGGATCGAGGTAGAGGGATTCGAGCGTGCGGGTGGGGTCGAGGTCCACCGGGTCGTGGGCGACGAGGAGCTGGTCGCCCACGAGGTAGATGTCCGCCTCGACGCTGCCGAACCGGTGGTCGAGGGCGTCGAAGAGGGGACGCGGATGGTCGTAGTCGTTGTGCGCGTGGGCGCGCCACAGGGGGCGCGTGCGGGGCTTCGCCTCGCCTGCCGGCGCGCGCGAGGCGGGCAGGGCGATCGAGCCCGCGAGGGCGGCGCCGAGGGTGGTGAGGGCTCTGCGACGGGTGGTAGGGGCCATGTTCCGCCTCCCTTGAGGGGTGCCGTACGGGACCTCAGGGAGTATGCGGTCGGCAGGGCCCAAGGAACCCCGCCGTGAAGGGAGTTGGCCGGACCGACGCTACGCGTTCACTTCACCGGATCCGGGCGGGGACAGGGCGTTCCGGCGCCCCTGGCGGGCACACGGGAAAAGCCCGCCCCAGGTGGACGCTGTTGGTCAATTCCGCCCCGCTGTGATGAGGCTTCGTAAAAATCCCCAGGCCCGCTTCGTTCCCCACTTGGTTGATCGGTCATCGGTGGATCGGAGGGGTCGGGGAAGACTCTTGGGGCCGATGGCTGGTTTGGCCTTGTGATCTGGTCCAATGACGCGAGGTGTGTGCGGGTACGACGAGATGAGAACGGTCATGGGCTTGTGGGACTTGCCGCCCACGGACGTGCGCTCGCTGCTGCGCGAGGAGCGAGCGGCGCTGTTGGCGCTGCTGGATGACTTGGACCCGTCGGCGTGGGATCGGCCCACCGTGTGTCCGGGGTGGTCGGTGAAGGACGTTGCACTGCACATCCTGGACGATGACCTGGGCTGGCTGTCCCGGGGGCGCGACGGCGACCAGTCCGGACTGCTGACCGGACTCACCGACCACGAGTCCTTCATCGTGGCGCTGAATGACAAGAACCAGCGGTGGGTGGAGACCACCCGCGTGCTCAGCCCGCGTGTGATCAGCACCCTCCTAGATGTCGCCGGCACCGAGATGGACGGCTACTGGACTTCTATGGACCTCATGGCGGAGGGGCGCGTCGCCTGGGCTAGCCCGGACCCGGTCCCGCTGTGGTTCGACATCGCCCAGGACTTCACTGAACGCTGGGTGCACCAGCAGCAGATCCGCGACGCCGTCGACCGGCCGGGAGTACGTGACGAGCGGTTCCTCGGCCCGGTGCTGCGAACCTTCCTATGGGCATTGCCTCTCCACTACGCACCGCTCACGGGCACGGACGCAGAGGTTGCGATCCAGCTCAGCGGCGCCGGCGGCGGCTCCTGGCGACTGCAGCGGCGCCAGGGTCGGTGGGATCTAGTGGAGCTGGACCCGGCGAGCGCGATGGAGTTGCCGCACGCCACGATCGAGCTCGACACGGACTCTGCCTGGCGACTGCTCACAGGAGCGCCCTTTGACCTCGGCAGGCTTGTTCTGTCAGGCGATCCGGATCTGGTCAGTCACTTCGCGGGAGCCCGCGGCATCCTCATGTGAATTGAGGTTGAAGACAGGTCCTCGGCAGGTCGCCACGTCGCTGATCCAGGACAGGTGGTCAGCGCCCTGTCCATACGCAGTCCAGGGCCCTGCGCGGGTGGGAAATCGGCGCGAGCAGGTCTGCCCCACCCCCAAGCACGGGGTGGGGAATTTCAACGAGCCCCACCAGCTGGACTCATCCAGCGGGGCGGAGTGCTGCGAAGGGCGAAACACGGGTCTTGGCGAGGGATCTGCCGGTGAGCCAGGCATCGATGCGGGCGAAGTTGACGGCGGCGCCGGTGAAGTGGTGCTGCAATCGGGTCTTGGCGAGGCCGCGGTAGCGGGATCTGCGCAGGCCGAACGCCTGGACGCCCTGTGAGATGGTGCCCTCGACGCCGGCGCGATGTCTGTAGCTGCGGCGCCACTGATCGGTGTCCTGCTCGATATGGGCCTGCTGAAGGATGTCGTGCTCAGTCTTCGGTCTCAGGGTCAGGTTGCGGCCGGTCCTGGAGCTGGTGCACGAGGTCCGCAGTTCACAGGGGTCGCAGTGTCGGGCGGCGAACCGGACCCGGGTGACCGGGGCGTCGAACTGGCTCAGGGCTTCCTGCCAGACGACGCTTGTCTGTCCGCCGGGGCAGACGGCCTGACGCTGGTCCCAGTCGATGGCGAAGCGGGTGTTGTCGAAGATGTCGCCGGTCGCCTGCCCTCTCACGGTGGTGGACTTGACCGGGCCGACCAGCTTGATGCCGTGATCGCGGCGGGCGTGGTGGATCTGTTCGGCGTCGATGTATCCGGCGTCCACCAGGTGCTCGTCCGGGAGCAGGCCCCGTTCGGCCAGGGCGGTGTGGATGTCCTCCAGGACGAGGACGTCGTTGACGGGCGCCGGCGTGGTGCGAATGTGGGTGATCAGGTGTGGGGCGTCGGGCTCGCAGGTCTCGCTGAGGTGGACTTTGTAACCGGACCAGCCCAGGTCCCTTTTCGAACCAGTGCGAGCCTCGGGCTCGTAGGGGGTCCGTAAGCGGATCAGACCGGGTGGGAGGTCCTTCGTCCCGCGCCAGCGCACGGTGTCCTCGACGTGGTGGAACTGCTGCACCCAGGTCTGCCGCAGGAACTCCACCGCGGGCAGGCCTCGCAACGAGGGCGGTGACGCAGCCGACCAGACGGCCTTCAGCAGCATCATGCCGTCGGTCCCGCACTGGTCGGCGTGTCCGACACGGGCTGCCCACCGGGATGCGAAGCGGCTGTCCTCCGGCCTGGCCGAGTAGCGGTCGAACCACTCCGGCGGTGACACCGTCACCAGCCAGTCCCCGGCCTCCTGCGCCACCTGGTTCAGTGCCGCCCGCAGTGTCTCGACCACGAACTCCAGCCGGTTCAGGTCTCGTGTCGCGGCCAGCACGTGGGTGGCATCCGTGCGCTGCCGCTTGCCCGCCTTGACCAGCCCTCCCTCGCCAGCCGCCCGGAGTACTGCGTCGAACACCTTCTGGCCGGCCTCGCCGCCGACCAGCCGGGCACGGAACTCGCTGAGCACCGAGAAGTCGAATCCGGTGTCGGCCAGCTCCAGTGACAGGGCGTACTTCCAGTCCAGACGCGAGCGGACCGCGTGCGCGGCCTGCCGGTCGGTCAGCCCCTCGGCGAACTGCAACACCGACACCAGCGCGAGCCGGGCAGGAGACACCACCGGCCGCCCCCTGACCGGGAAAAGTTCCTCGAAATCGGCATCCGAGAACACCGGCCCGAGCACATCCCGCACCCGCATCACCAGGCAGCCCTTCGGGAACACCGCACGTGCCAGCCGAGCAGTCTCCTCCGGGATCTCCCCCAGATCCACCCCACGCAACGACACCGAACCCACCCCTCAACACGACGACGGCCTGCACAACCCCAACGGGGCCGTGCAGGCCGTCGTCACGCCACACCCGATTTGCCAACAGCGTCCAGAGGGGGCGGGCTTCGCTCGACAGGGTGTCAGGGCGCCTGGAGATCGACCAGTTCGGCCAGTGCCGCGCGATGTGCGCCGGCCGTGCCGTACGCGATCGAGTCGGCCTTGGCGCGCTTCAGGTACAGGTGCGCCGGGTGCTCCCATGTCATGCCGATGCCGCCGTGCAGCTGGAGCGCCTCCTCGGCGGCGTGCACGGCGACGGGTGCCGCGTACGCCTGGGCGACGGTGACCGCCACGTCGCTGTCCGCGCTGCCGGTGGCCAGCGCGTCGGCGGCGTTCCGCGCCGCGGCGCGCGTGTTGACGACCTCCAGCCACACCTGGGCCAGCCGGTGCTTGAGCGCCTGGAATCCGCCGACCGGCCGGTTGAACTGCTTGCGCTCCTTGAGGTAGCGGACGGTCTCCGTCAACGACCATTCGGCGAGCCCGAGTTGCTCGGAGGCGAGCAGTCCGGCGCCGGCCCGCAGGGCGCGCCGTACGGCCGGTTCCGCGTCGCCGAGCCGACGGCCGGGGGCTCCGGTGAGCGTGACGGTGGCGAGGGGACGGGTGAGGTCCAAGGACACCTGCGGGGTGATGGTCGCGGCGGAGGCGTCCACCGCGTACAGACCGCCGTCGTCCGCGGGCACGAGCAGCAGGTCGGCACCGGCCGCATCGGCGATGCCCGTCAACTCACCGTGCAGAGAGCCGTTCTCGAGCCGTACGGTCGCGAAGGCTGCGCCCGGAGCGGTGTGCAGCCCGACGGCCAGCGCACCGATCGACGTCGCGGACGCCAGCCGCGTGAGCAGGTCGTCGGCGCCGCACTCCAGCAATGCCTCGGTGGCGACCACGGCGCTCGTCAGATACGGCACGGGCGCGACCGCCCGCCCGAGTTCCTCGAGGACGACGGCGGCTTCGCGGTGCGTGGCGCCCTGGCCGTCCAGCTCCTCCGGAACCAGCAGGCCGGCCAGACCCATTCCGTCGGCCAGCGCCTTCCACAGCGCGATGTCGTGCGGGGCGTCCGACTCGGTGCGCGCGATCACCGCGGCCGGGTCGCAGCGGTCGGTCAGCAGGTCCCGAACCGCCGACCGCAGCGCCTCTTCCTCCTCGGTGTAGAGAAGGTCGGGCTGGGTGCTCTCCTGGCTCATCGGGCGAGATCCTTCCATGCGACGTCCTTGTCGGTGCGCGGCTCGGACGGCAGGCCCAGGACGCGTTCGGCGACGATGTTCAGCAGGACCTCGCTGGTCCCGCCCTCGATGCTGTTGCCCTTGGAGCGCAGGTAGCGGTAGCCGGCGTCCCGTCCGGTGAAGTCGACGAGTTCCGGTCGGCTCATCGTCCAGTCCTCGTACAGCAGGCCTTCCTCGCCGAGGAGTTCGACCTCCAGTCCGCTGATCTCCTGGTTGAGCCGGGCGAAGCCGAGCTTCATGCCGGCGCCGTCGTGGCCGGGCTGGCCGGCGACGAGCTGCTGGCGCAGCCGCTCGCCCGAGAGCCGGGCGACCTCGGCCTCGACCCAGAGCTTCAGCAGCCGCTGGTGGGTGTCGTGGGTGCGCAGTTCGGGACGCTCGCGCCAGGTCTTGGAGACCGGGCCGATCATGCCGCCCTCACGCGG
Source organism: Streptomyces sp. NPDC060027 (assembly GCF_042737005.1). Taxonomy (NCBI): domain Bacteria; kingdom Bacillati; phylum Actinomycetota; class Actinomycetes; order Kitasatosporales; family Streptomycetaceae; genus Streptomyces; species Streptomyces sp. NPDC060027. The sequence goes on along the minus strand of NZ_JBHWVI010000053.1, from coordinate 37,715 downwards.
GATGCGCATGCCGCCGATGGACACGCGCTCGTTCATCAGCGTGGTCTGCGCGACCCGCCAGCCGTCGCCGACCTCGCCGAGGCGGTGCGCGTCGGGGATGCGGACGTCGGTGAGGAAGACCTCGTTGAACTCGGCCTCGCCGGTGATCTGGCGCAGCGGCCGTACCTCGACGCCCGGGTCGGTCATGTCGCAGATGAAGTAGGTGATGCCGCGGTGCTTGGGCACGTCCGGGTCGGTCCGGGCGATGAGGATGGCCCAGCGGGCGACGTGGGCGCTGGAGGTCCACACCTTCTGCCCGTTGATCACCCACTCTCCCCCGCTCCCGGCCTCCTCGCCGTCGGCGCGGACCGCGCGGGTGCCGAGGGCGGCGAGGTCCGAGCCCGCGCCGGGTTCGCTGAAGAGCTGGCACCACACCTCCTCGCCGACCCACAGGGGCCGCAGGAAGCGCCGCTTCTGCTCCTCCGTACCGAAGCCGAGGATGGTCGGGGCGGCCATGCCGAGGCCGATGCCGATCCGCCGCGGGTCGTTGTCGGGCGCGCCCGCGGCGGCCAGTTCGGCGTCCACGACGGCCTGGAGGCTGCGCGGGGCGCCGAGTCCGCCGAGGCCCTCCGGGTAGTGCACCCAGGCGAGTCCGGCGTCGAAGCGCGCCTTCAGGAAGTCCAGGCGACCGGTTTCCAGGGGAGGGTGCGCGGCCAGCAACTCCTGGGTGCGGCGGCGCAGTTCGGCTGCGTCGGTCATGCGGCGGCTCCGTTCTGAAGTGCGGGCACCACGGCGATCCGTCCGGTGGTGACTCCGTCGGCGACCCGCTGCACGGCGGCGGCGGCCCCGCTCAGCGGCACCCGCTCGCTGACCAGCGGCTTGATCGCGCCACGCGCGGCCAGCTCGGTGAGCTGCTCGTGGCAGTGCTGGACCAGCTTCGGGTTCTTGGTGTTGTACAGGCCCCAGTGCAGGCCGAGGATCGCGTAGTTCTTGACGAGCGCGTGGTTCAGCGCGGGGCTCGGGATCGATCCGCTCGCGAAGCCGACGACCACGATCCGGCCCTCGAAGGCGACGACCTTGGTGGACTGGGTGTAGGCCTCGCCGCCGACGGGGTCGTAGATCACGTCCGCGCCGCGTCCGCCGGTCGCCTCCTTGACGGCGCCGATGACGTTCTCGGCGCGCCGGTCGATGACGACGTCGCAGCCCAACTCGCGGGCCACGGCGGCCTTGTCGGCGCCGCCCACGACGCCGATGACGGTCGCGCCCGCCGCCTTTCCGAGCTGCACGGCCGCGCTGCCGACCCCGCCGGCGGCGGCGTGGACGAGCAGGGTCTCGCCGGCTTCGAGGCGGGCCCGCCGGTGCAGGCCGAACCAGCCCGTCTGGTAGCCGATGTGCAGGGCCGCGGCCTCGGCGTCGTCGAGGGCGTCGGGCGCGGGCAGCAGGGCCGCGGCGTCCGCGATCGCGTACTCCGCGAATCCGCCGTGGGGCAGCGCGGGATTGGCGATCACCCGGCGTCCGTCCTCGGTCTCGCCGCAGATCTCCACACCGGGCGTGAACGGAAGCGGCGGCCTGACCTGGTACTGGCCGCGGCACATCAGCGCGTCCGGGAAGTTGATGTTCGCGGCGCGCACCTTGAGCAGGACCTGGCCGGCACCGGGCGTCGGCGGATCCACCTCCTGGAGGCGCATCGCCTCTGCGGGCTCGCCGGTCTGGTGCACTTGCCATGCCTGCATGCGGGGCCTCCAGGGGACTGCGTCGTCTGACCGGGGTCGCACGCATACTAAGCGGTCGCTTGCCCACCTGGGAACAGGAGAAGCCCGTCGTCTTTGCCACGCCCCTCGCGAGCGGCCCCGCCGCCCGTTCTCACAGCTCCTTGCCCCGCACCTTGGGCCGCGCCCGTACGTGCATCCGCTCACCCTGCGGCCCGAAGAGGCTCAGGAACTCCACAGGCCCCTCCCCCGTCGACCCGAACCAGTGCGGAACCCGGGTGTCGAACTCCGCCGCCTCCCCCGCCCCCAGCACGACGTCGTGCTCGCCGAGCACCAGCCGCAGCCGCCCGGACAGCACGTACAGCCACTCGTAGCCCTCGTGCGTGCGCGGATCGGGCACCGTCGTCCGCTGCGGTTCGAGCACCTTGTAGGCCTGGAGTCCGCCGGGCTGGCGGGTCAGCGGCCAGTGCGTGCGGCCGCCCCGCACGATCGGCTCGGCGCGCACCCGGGGGTCGCCGACCGGCGGGGCGCCGACCAGTTCGTCCAGCGGGACCTGATGGGCCCGCGCGATGGGCAGCAGCAGCTCCAGACTGGGCTTGCGCAGTCCCGACTCCAGGCGCGACAGCGTGCTCACGGAGATACCGGTCGCCTCGGACAGTCCAGCCAGCGTCGCGCCGCGGTCCTTCCTGATCCGGCGCAGCCGCGGACCCACCTCGGCGAGGACCTCTCCCGTCGCCGCGTCGCCGCCCGCCGCATGCCGGACTCCGTCACTCTCGCCCGCATGGGCCGCGTCACTCATGCCCATATTGCAGATTCGGCAAAGCCATTTGTCAATTCGGCCCGTATCGAGCGATTTTCTCCATGGCGGTGGTCACCTGGACCGGGACGTACGAAGCGGTCGTCGTCGACATCGTGCGACGGCGGACCGGCATCGCACGGGGGCAACCCATGTGTCCCGTGCCGCCCCTCCGGCGAGCCCCGGCGCATCTCCGCGACGCCGGCAACCTCGCGCGGCCACGAGCGCCGTACGGCCGTGCGCCACCGCGCGTAGGGGTGTGAACCCGGCGTCGGCGTTGCACCATGGCTGCATGCTGCTGAGCCGGCTCGCCCATGTGTCCCAGGAGGTCGCCGCCACCTCGGCGCGGTCCCGGAAGACCGCTCTGCTCGCGGAGCTGTTCCGGGACGCCGAGGCGGACGACGTGCCGATCGTGATCCCGTATCTGGCGGGCCGGCTGCCGCAGGGCCGGCTCGGCATCGGCTGGAAGGTGCTGAGCAGGCAGGTCGACCCGGCCGCCGAGCCCACCCTCACCGTGCGCGAGGTGGACGCCCGGCTCACCGCGCTCGGTCAGGTCTCCGGCACCGGATCGCAGGCCGAACGGGCCCGCCTGGTGGGTGAGTTGCTGGCGGCGGCAACGGAGGACGAACAGCGTTTCCTGTTCGGGCTGCTCACCGGTGAGGTGCGCCAGGGCGCGCTGGACGCGGTCGCGGTCGAGGGGCTCGCCGAGGCGACCGGCGCGCCCGCCGGGGACGTACGCCGGGCGGTGATGCTCGCCGGTTCGCTGCAGGCGGTGGCGCGGGCCCTCCTCGCGGACGGTCCGCAAGCCCTGGACGGCTTCCGGCTCACCGTCGGCCGCCCGGTGCTTCCGATGCTGGCGCACACCGCCGCCTCCGTGACCGAGGCGGTCGGCAAGCTCGGCGCCTGCGCGGTCGAGGAGAAGCTCGACGGCATCCGCGTACAGCTGCACCGCGAGGGCGAGGACGTCCGCGTCTACACCCGCACCCTCGACGACATCACCGACCGGCTGCCCGAACTCACCGACGCAGCACTGGAGTTGCGGGGCGAGCGGTTCATCCTGGACGGTGAGGTGATCGCGCTGGACGACCAGGGGCGGCCGCGTTCCTTCCAGGAGACGGCCGGCCGGGTGGGGTCCCGCGTGGACGTCGCGACGGCCGCGCGGACGGTGCCCGTCTCCCCTGTCTTCTTCGACGCCCTCTCCGTCGACGGGCGGGAGCTGCTGGACCTGCCGTTCACCGAGCGGCACGCGGAACTGGCGCGGCTGGTGCCCGAGCCGATGCGGGTCCGGCGGACGCTGGTGCCGGGGCCGGACGAGGCGGCCGAGGCCGAGAAGTTCCTCGCCGACACGCTCGCCCGGGGCCACGAGGGCGTCGTCGTGAAGGCCCTGGACGCCCCGTACAGCGCGGGACGGCGCGGGGCGTCCTGGCTGAAGGTCAAGCCCGTGCACACCCTCGACCTGGTGGTCCTCGCGGCCGAGTGGGGCCACGGGCGGCGTACCGGCAAGCTCTCCAACCTGCACCTGGGCGCTCGCACCGGCGACGGCTCCTTCGCCATGCTCGGCAAGACGTTCAAGGGCATGACCGACGCGATGCTCACCTGGCAGACCGAACGGCTCCGGGAGCTGGCCGTCGAGGACGACGGCCACGTGGTGACCGTACGGCCCGAACTCGTCGTCGAGATCGCGTACGACGGCCTGCAGAGGTCCACCCGCTACCCCGCCGGTGTCACCCTCCGCTTCGCCCGGGTCGTGCGCTATCGCGAGGACAAACCGCCGGCCGAGGCCGACACGGTCGACGCGCTGCTCGCCGCACACCCGGAGGTGACGCGATGAGCGGAAGGCAGCACGGAAAGAGGAGCGCCGGACTGCTGTTGTTCCGGCACACCGACAACGGCCTGGAAGTATTGCTCGGCCATATGGGCGGCCCCTTCTTCGCCCGGCGGGACGCAGGAGCCTGGTCCGTTCCCAAGGGCGAGTACGAGCCCGACGAGACGGCCTGGGACGCGGCCCGTCGCGAGTTCCGGGAGGAGCTCGGGCTGCCGCCGCCCGACGGGGAGGCGGTCCCGCTCGGCGAGGTCACGCAGACGAACGGCAAGGTCGTCACGGCCTGGGCGATCGAGGCGGATCTCGATCCGGCGGCCGTGGTCCCCGGCACGTTCACCATGGAGTGGCCGCCGAAGTCGGGACAGCGGCAGGAGTTCCCCGAGCTGGACCGGGTGGAGTGGATGACCCCGGACCGGGCCCGGACGCTGATCGTGAAGGCGCAGGCCGTGTTTCTCGACCGGCTGGCGGAGCACTCGGACTGAGAGCCGGTGTACGGGCCAGGTGCACCGGCTCCCCGAGACGCCCTCCGCGTTGCGCCGCACCGCGCCGCGCGGGAGGGTCGAGGAACAGCCCGCTTTCAGGAGGTCGGCCATGCCCATCGCGACGGTGAACCCGGCGAACGGCGAGACGCTCAAGACGTACGACGCGCTCGGCGCCGAGGAGATCGAGCGCAGGCTCGCTGCCGCCGAGGCCACGTTCCGCACGTATCGCACCACCTCGTTCGCCGAGCGGGCGCGGCTGATGCACCGCGCGGCCGATCTTCTGGACGAGGATCTGCAGGACATCGGCCGGGTGATGACCACCGAGATGGGCAAGCCCGTCAAGCAGGCCCGCGCGGAGGCCGCCAAGTGCGCCAAGGCGATGCGCTGGTACGCCGACCACGCCGAGGAACTGCTCGCCGACGAGGAACCCGCCGCGTCCGACGCCAAGGACTCCGGCGCCTCCCGGGTCATCGTGCGCTACCGGCCGATCGGACCGGTGCTCGCCGTGATGCCGTGGAACTTCCCGCTCTGGCAGGTGGTCCGGTTCGCCGCGCCCGCGCTGATGGCGGGCAATGTGGGCCTGCTCAAGCACGCTTCGAACGTGCCGCAGACCGCCCTCTACCTGGAGGACCTGTTCCGTCGGGCGGGCTTCCCCGAGGGCTGCTTCCAGACGCTGCTGATCGGCTCGGCGGCGGTCGAGGGCATCCTGCGCGACCCGCGCGTGAAGGCGGCCACCCTCACCGGCAGTGAACCGGCCGGCCGGGCGGTCGCCTCGGTCGCCGGGGACGAGGTGAAGAAGACGGTGCTGGAACTGGGCGGCAGCGACCCCTACGTCGTGATGCCGTCCGCCGATGTCGAACGCGCCGCGAAGATCGCCGTGACGGCGCGTGCGCAGAACAACGGTCAGTCGTGCATCGCCGCCAAGCGGTTCATCGTGCACACCGACGTGTTCGACGCCTTCGCGGAGAGGTTCGCGGCGGGCATGCGGGCCCTGAAGGTCGGCGACCCCCTCGATGAGGACACCGAGATCGGGCCGCTCTCCACCGAGCAGGGCCGCGCCGACCTGGAGGAACTCGTCGACGACGCGGTGGAGAACGGCGCGACGGTGCTGTGCGGCGGTGAACGCCCCGACGGGTTCGGCGACGGCTGGTACTACGCGCCGACGGTGATCACCGACATCACCCCCGAGATGCGCGTCCACCAGGAGGAGACCTTCGGGCCCGTCGCCACGCTGTACCGGGCCGCCGACCTCGACGAGGCGGTCGCCATCGCCAACGACACCCCCTTCGGGCTCAGCTCGAACGTCTGGACGCGCGACGAGGCCGAGGTGGAACGGTTCGTCCGCGATCTGGACGCGGGAGGGGTGTTCGTCAACGGGATGACGGCCTCGCACCCCGCGTTCCCCTTCGGCGGGGAGAAGCGGTCGGGCTACGGGCGTGAGCTGTCGGGGCACGGAATCCGAGAGTTCTGCAACATCACCACCGTATGGCACGGAGCGTGAGCGTTCCGCAGTTACGATCCCCCCTGTGAACCGCGAAGTGACCCTCCCTCTGATCGTCGACGACCGCGGCACGTTGCAGGTGTCGGCCGCCGACGTCAGCAAGCTGCTGCGCACGGTGGGCGGCCGGTGGCTGCATCTGGTGGAGGCCGGCCAGGACGGCCTCGACGAGGACACGGTGGCCGCGCTCACGATCGAGCTGGCCAAGCTGGCCGACCGGATCGACGTCGCCTGCATCGCGCACAGCAGCGGGACGAGCGGCGGCTGAGCGACGGGCTCCATCCCGGGCTCCGGCCCGTACGCGCGACGGGCGGCCCGCTGAGCGGCGGCCGCCCGACACCTCGAAGGACCCGCGCCCGACGCCCCGCAGGCCCGGCGTCAGACGACCCGCTGGTCCAGCTCCCACAGGGCGTGCCAGAACTTCGTCTCGTAGGCCTGGAGCAGCCGTCCGTGGCGGTGGACGTCGTCCTGCGAGACCCGTCCGGCGTCGAGCCCGGCCTGCACGGCACCCAGCGCCCTGCGCTCCAGCTCGGGGGCGGGCGCGGCGAAGAAGTCGAAGAAGCCGCAGGCCTCGTCGCCGAAGCCGTAGTGGTGGCGCAGGGCCTCGGCGATCGTCTCGCAATAGCCACCCCACGCCGCGTAGTTGGCGCCGAGCGCGAGGACCACGTCGGCCGGCTCCCCGTTCAGGGCGAGCCAGGCGACGTACGCGGGATAGGCCTGGCAGTCGGCGAGCGGTTCGTACGCGGACGCCCGCGCCTCGTCGGCCCCCACGGCGGCGGCGAAGGCGCCGAGCCGGTCCTGGGCCAGCGCCTCACCTTCCGCGAGCATCTCGAAGAAGGCAGCGCACGCCGGGTCGGGGGCCGAGGTCCGGGTGCCGATCGCCGACCGTTCGGCCAGATGCAGGAACGCGCGGTGGTCCGCGGCGATCACATGGCGCTGTTCGTGGGCGAGGGCCGCGAGCGTGGTGCGCTGGGCGGCGCCCCGGGCGATCACGGGCAGCAGCCGGTTGGCATGGGGATCCGGGGCGAGTTTCCCGGTGGTGCCCTCCAGCAGTTCCCTGGCCGTCGGCGTCATCGCGTGCTCCTTCGGTCCGGCTGACTCCGAGCCCCTTCGACCAGGGTGCCATGCCGGGACCCGGTGCCCCCGGTCGAGCGCGGTCCGGCGCGATGTCCCAGGTCCAGCCGGTGATCGTCGTCCCGAGGGCGAGCCGGACACGCTCACCTTCGGGCCGCGCGTGCGGACTCCCCATGGGGCTGGGGCACCCGTGATCCGCGGTGACGGGTGCCCAGTGCCCGGTGACGGGTGCCCGGTGACGGGTGCGAGGCTGCGGGGAACCGCGCGGGGCGGCTGCCGCCCCGCCCGCCCGGACCCTCTACCGGATCGGCATCCCGGACAGCGTCCGGGCAATCACCAGTCGCTGGATCTCGCTGGTGCCTTCGAAGATCGTGTAGATGGCCGCGTCCCGGTGCATCCGCTCCACCGGGTACTCCCGCGTGTAGCCGTTGCCGCCGAGGATCTGGATCGCCTGACCGGTGACCTTCTTCGCCGTCTCGCTGGCGAAGAGCTTCGACATCGATCCCTCGGCCGCCGTGAACTGCTTGCCGTTGATCGCCATCCAGGACGCCCGCCACACCAGCAGCCGCGCGGCGTCGATCGAGGTCCGCATGTCGGCGAGCTGGAAGGCGACACCCTGGTTGTCGATGATCGGGCGGCCGAACTGCTCACGCGTCTTCGCGTAGTCGAGGGCGACCTCGTACGCGGCCCGTGCGGTGCCCACCGCCATGGCGCCGACGGCCGGACGGGACGCCTCGAACGTGGCCATGGCGGCGTTCTTCACGCGCTCGCCGCCCCCGGCCCTGACGCGCTCACGGGCGCGGGCCAGGCGCTCGTCGAGCTTCTCCTTGCCGCCGAGCAGGCAGGAGCCGGGGATGCGGACGTTCTCCAGCACGACCTCGGCGGTGTGCGAGGCGCGGATGCCGTGCTTCTTGAACTTCTGGCCCTGCGACAGGCCGGGCGTGTTCGGCGGCACGATGAAGGAGGCGTGGCCCTTGGAACCGAGGTCCGCGTCGACGACCGCGACGACGACGTGGACATTGGCGATGCCACCGTTGGTCGCCCAGGTCTTCGTGCCGTTGAGGACCCACTCGTCCTTGGCCTCGTCGTAGACGGCACGCGTGCGCATCGAGGCGACGTCGGAGCCGGCGTCCGGCTCGGAGGAGCAGAAGGCGGCGACCTTGACATCGTTGGCATCGCCGTACATCTGCGGGATCCAGGTGCCGATCTGCTCCTCGGTGCCGTTGGCGAGGACGCCCACGGCGGCGAGGCCGGTGCCGACGATGGAGAGGGCGATGCCCGCGTCGCCCCAGAACAGCTCCTCCATGGCCATCGGGATCCCGAGGCCGGTGGGGTCGAAGTACTGCTGGGCGTAGAAGTCCAGGGAGTAGATGCCGACCTTCGCGGCTTCCTGGATGACCGGCCAGGGAGTCTCTTCGCGCTCGTCCCATTCGGCGGCCGCGGGGCGGATGACATCGGCGGCGAAGCCGTGCAGCCAGTCCCGGACCTCCTTCTGTTCGTCGTTGAGCTCCATGGTGAACTCGGCCATGTCCCCTCCAGCGCTGCACTAAACTGTTACTTGCGGTAACTGGAGTCTGTTACCGGCTAGTAGAAAAAGTCAACTCCCGAGCTCCGCTCGGCAGCCCGTTCGATACCCATACGGCGATCAGTGTTAGTTTGCGCAGGCGTCACCGAATCACCACGGGTGGGGAGAGCACATGGACACCACACAGCGGACCGATCAGCAGAGGTCCGCCGACCGCCGCCGGCGCGAGCTGCTGGAGGCCGCCGACAGAGTGGTGCTCCGCGACGGCCCCGGGGCCTCCATGAACGCCATCGCCGCCGAGGCGGGCATCACGAAGCCGATTCTGTACCGCCACTTCGGCGACAAGGGCGGGCTGTACGCCGCACTCGCCAAGCGGCACACCGACGCACTCCTCGGAGCGCTGCGGGCGGCACTGGACGCCCCGGCCGAGCGACGTGAGCGCGTCGAGGCGACGCTCGATACGTATTTGGCCGCGATCGAGGCCCGCCCGCAGGTCTACCGGTTCCTGATGCATCCGGCGGAGGGCGGCCAGCCGGGCGACCCCGGCTTCGACGTGGGCAAGTACTCCGCGCCGGTGCTGCGCCGCATGGGCGAGGAACTGGCCGAGGTCATCGAGGAGCGGGTGGATCTCGGCCCGGGCAGCCAGCAGTTGGCGCGGGTCTGGGGTCACGGGATCGTCGGCATGATGCACGCGGCCGGGGACTGGTGGCTCGGCGAACGGCCGTGCACACGAGCCGAGTTGGTGCGAAGCCTGGCCGACCTGCTGTGGGGCCGCCTCGCGGCGGCGGGCGACCGCGTCGGCGGACCGGGATTCTGACCCGGGCTCAGGCGGACACCGACTCAGGGGCGCCTGGCCCGGCCCGCCGGGGCGGGCCACGGCCCACGGGACAAGACCGCCGTGGGCCGGACACGGCCCCCGGCGCGAGACCGTCCTCAGCCGCTCCAGGAAGCCCGTGCCACCTGGCGCAGCAGCCGCCGTCGGCGCCACCCGGCGAGGCGGTCCGCGTACACCCCGCCGTCGAGGTGATCGCACTCGTGCTGGAGGCACCGGGCGAACCAGCCGGTGCCGTGCACGGTCACCGGCTCACCGGTGACGGTGCGGCCCTCGACGACCGCGTGGTCGTACCGCTCGGTGCCGGCCTCCAGACCGGGCAGCGAGAGGCAGCCTTCCGGACCGCGCAGGACCACACCGTCCGCCACGACAAGGCGTGGGTTCACCACATATCCGACATGGCGGACATCGTCGTCGTCCGGGCAGTCGTATACGAAGACCCTGAGTCCGACGCCGACCTGGTTCGCGGCGAGACCGACGCCCTCGGCCGCGTACATGGTCGCGAACATGTCCTCGACGAGTTCGGCGAGTTGAGGGCCGAAGTCGGTGACGTCCTCGCAGGCCGTGCGCAGCACGGGGTCGCCCAGCAGGGTGAGGGGCCGGACGCGCCCGTGGGTGCCCGGGATGGAACCGTGTCGCATGGCGGCAAGGGTACGGTCCTGGGAAGCGCGCGCATGTCGCGCGGGCACCGAGGTGGTGCCGCGATTCGGGCACGTGAGTGGATCTCGATAGGCTGAGGCCCACATGGTGCCGGGGGCAGGGGCGCGGCGCGTACCGCAAGGAGGATCGAGAAACGATGTCAGGCAACTCGGACCCGCTGTCGCCGCGGGCCAAGCTGGCCGTGACGGCGGGCAAGGCGGCGGCAGCCGTCTCGCGAGCCGCCGGACGCGGCAGCGGATCGGTGATCGGCGGCCGGGTGGCGCTCAAGCTCGACCCCGACCTGCTGGCGAGGCTCGCCACGCACCTGGACGTGATCCTGGTGTCGGCGACCAACGGCAAGACCACGACGACCCGGCTGATCGCGGAGGCACTGCGCGCAGCGGGCCCGGTCGTGTCCAACGCGCTCGGCGCCAACATGCCCGCGGGCATCACGTCGGCGCTCGCCGGGGGGTCGGACGCCAAGTTCGCGGTCATCGAGGTCGACGAGAAGTACCTCGCCGGAGTCGCACGTGACACCGACCCGAAGTGCATCGCGCTGCTGAACCTCTCCCGCGACCAGCTCGACCGGGCCGCGGAGACGCGGATGATGGCCGAGCACTGGCGTGAGGGGCTGGCCGGTTCCAAGGCCGTCGTGGTCGCCAACGCGGACGACCCGCTGGTGGTCTGGGCCGCGTCCTCCTCGCCGAACGTCATGTGGGTGGCGGCCGGTCAGATGTGGAAGGACGACGCCTGGTCCTGCCCGTCCTGCGGCGGTGTGATGCAGCGCCCCGGCGACGACTGGTTCTGCGGCGACTGTGGCTTCCGCCGTCCGACGCCGACCTGGGCCCTGTCCGGGGACCACGTCCTCGACCCGCACGGTTCCGCCTGGCCGATCCACCTCCAGCTGCCGGGCCGCGCCAACAAGGCGAACGCCGCCTCGTCGGCCGCCGTGGCCGCCGTCTTCGGGGTGCCGCCGCAGGTCGCCCTGGAGCGCATGTACCAGGTGCAGGCCGTGGCCGGACGCTACGACGTGGTGCAGTTCATGCAGCGCGACCTGCGTCTGCTGCTCGCCAAGAACCCCGCGGGCTGGCTGGAGACCTTCTCCCTGATCGACCCGCCGCCGACCCCGGTCATCCTGTCGGTGAACGCGCGCGGCGCCGACGGCACCGACACCTCCTGGCTGTGGGACGTCGACTACACCCGCCTGACCGGGCACCCGATCTTCGTTCTCGGCGACCGCAAGCTGGACCTCGCCGTGCGCCTCGAAGTCGCCAACCAGCAGTTCCAGGTCTGCGAGAACCTCGACCAGGCCGTGCAGCTGGCACCGCCCGGACGCATCGAGGTCATCGCGAACTACACCGCATTCCAGGACTTGAGGCGTCGTGTCGGCAACTGAGCCACGGAGGACGAAGAGAATGAGTGACAACAGCCTGCGTCTGGTGTGGATCTATCCGGACCTGCTGAGCACCTACGGCGACCAGGGCAACGCCCTCGTCGTGGAGCGCCGGGCCCGTCAGCGCGGCCTCGACGTGGCCCGCGTCGACGTGCGCAGCGACCAGCCGATCCCCACCTCCGGCGACATCTACCTCATCGGGGGCGGCGAGGACCGGCCGCAGCGGCTCGCCGCGGAGCGGCTGCGCCGCGACGGCGGTCTGCACCGCGCGGTCGGCAACGGCGCGATCGTCTTCTCCGTCTGCGCCGGCTACCAGATCCTCGGGCACGAGTTCATCAACGACCTCGGCCAGCGCGAGCCGGGCCTCGGCCTGCTCGACGTGGTCTCCACGCGTGGCGAGGGCGAGCGGTGCGTCGGCGACGTCCTCGCGGACATCGACCCGCGGCTCGGCCTGCCCCAGCTGACCGGGTTCGAGAACCACCAGGGCGTGACCCACCTCGGGCCCACCGCCCGCCCGTTCGCGAACGTGCGGCTCGGCAAGGGCAACGGCACGGGTGACGGCACCGAGGGCGCGTACAACGACACCGTGTTCGGTACGTACATGCACGGGCCCGTCCTCGCCCGCAATCCGCTGATCGCGGACCTGCTGCTGAAGCTGGCCCTCGACGTCAACGCGCTGCCGCCGATCGACGACCGCTGGTACGAGGCGCTGCGCACCGAGCGCATCGCGTCCGCCCAGCAGCCCGCGTAGCACCTGCCCGCCCGGCGGGCCGGAGGAACCGTTTCTCAAGGAGGAACGGTTCCTCTTCGCGTTTCCCGGGATGACTTCTTCGCGTTTCCCGGAGGATCTCTTCGCGCTTCCCCGGATGACCTCTTCTCGTCTCCCCGAAGGACCGTTTCCGCTTGAGGAGCGGTTCCGCGCGGCCCGTTCCGGAGCCCGTCTGACAGCGCATCCGCACAGGTGAGCGGGTGCGTCCAGCAGGCGGACGCACGGTACGGCCGGGCCCCCTCCCGCCGGTAGGGTGGCGGGGATCCTCGCCGGACAACGTGGTCCGGTCCCCGGCCCACGTTGAGAAGGTATTTCGGGCTATGCGCATTGGTGTCCTCACGTCCGGCGGCGACTGCCCCGGCCTGAACGCCGTCATCCGGTCGGTCGTACACCGCGCCGTCGTCGACCACGGCGACGAGGTCATCGGCTTCCGGGACGGCTGGAAGGGTCTCCTGGAGTGCGACTACCTCAAGCTCGACCTCGACGCGGTGAGCGGAATCCTGGCTCGCGGCGGCACCATGCTCGGCTCCTCCCGGGTCCAGCCCGCGCATCTGCGTGACGGCGTGGAGCGGGCCAAGGGCCACGTCGCGGACCTCGGGCTCGACGCGATCATCCCGATCGGCGGAGAGGGCACGCTGAAGGCGGCCCGTCTGCTGTCGGACGGCGGCCTGCCGATCGTCGGCGTGCCGAAGACCATCGACAACGACATCGCGGTCACGGACGTCACCTTCGGCTTCGACACGGCCGTCGGTGTCGCCACCGAGGCCCTCGACCGGCTGAAGACCACCGCCGAGTCCCACCAGCGCGTGCTGATCGTGGAGGTCATGGGCCGCCACACCGGCTGGATCGCGCTGCACTCCGGCATGGCCGCGGGCGCCCACGCCATCGTCGTACCGGAGCGCCCCTTCGACATCGAGGAGCTGGCCGCGCGGGTCGGCGAGCGCTTCGAGGCGGGCAAGCGGTTCGCCATCGTGGTCGCCGCCGAGGGCGCGAAGCCCCGCGAGGGCTCGATGGAGTACGACGAGGGCGGCAAGGACATCTACGGCCACGAGCGCTTCGCGGGCATCGCCCGGCAGCTCTCCATCGAGCTGGAGGAGCGCCTCGGCAAGGAGGCCCGGCCGGTCATCCTCGGGCATGTGCAGCGCGGCGGAACGCCGACGGCGTACGACCGGGTGCTCGCGACCCGGTTCGGTTGGCACGCCGTGGAGGCCGTGCACCGGGGCGAGTTCGGGAAGATGACCGCACTGCGCGGGACCGACATCGTGATGGTGTCGCTCGCGGAGGCGGTCGAGACCCTGAAGACGGTTCCGGACGAGCGGTACGCCGAGGCGGAGTGCGTGCTCTGAGACGCGGGCAGCCCGAACCGCCCCCGGTCGCAGCAGCGGCCGGGGGCGGTTCTACTCTGGTGCGGACAGACAGCACACAACCTCCCCCAGTGCCTTAAAAGGGCCTGGGAGGTACCACCAGAAACAGGAGCCGGCGGATGGATCACAGCGGGCACGGCATGACCATGGATCTGCCGCCGTTCACGCTGGGGCGGGGGCTCGTGTGGTCCGCGGACCCGTTCTTCCTCGTCGCGTGCCTGCTCGGGCTCGGGCTGTACGGCTGGGGCGTCGTGCGACTCGCGCGGCGCGGCGACGCGTGGTCCTGGGGCCGTACGGCCTCCTTCGTCATCGGCGTACTGACCGTGATGCTCGTCATGTGCACCCGGCTGAACGACTACGGCATGGTCATGTTCAGCGTGCACATGGTGCAGCACATGGTGATCAGCATGCTGTCGCCGATCCTGATCCTGCTCGGGGCGCCGATCACGCTGGCCCTGCGCGCGCTGCCGGTGGCGGCGAAGCGGGGCAGCAAGGGGCCGCGTGAACTGCTGCTGATGTTCCTGCACAGCCGGTACATGCGGATCATCACCCACCCGGCGTTCACCATCCCGCTGTTCATCGCGAGCCTGTACGCGCTGTATTTCTCCCCCGTCTTCGACTTCCTGATGGGCTCCACCGCGGGCCACATCGTGATGATGTGCCACTTCCTCGCCGTCGGGCTGGTGTTCTTCTGGCCGATCATGGGCGTGGACCCGGGCCCGCACCGCCCGGGTTACCTGATGCGGATGCTGGAGCTGTTCGCGGGCATGCCGTTCCACGCGTTCTTCGGCATCGCGCTGATGATGGCCTCGGAGCCGATGGTGGAGGCGTACAAGAATCCGTCGACCTCCCTCGGCATCGACGCGCTCGCCGACCAGACCGCCGCGGGCGGCATCGCCTGGGCGTTCAGCGAGATTCCCTCCGTCCTCGTCCTGCTCGCGCTGCTCTTCCAGTGGTACGGCTCCGAGCAGCGACAGGCCAAGCGCCAGGACCGGGCCGCGGACCGCGACGGCGACAAGGAACTCGAGGCATACAACGCCTATCTGGCCTCCCTCAACGCACGCGGCAACTGAATCAACCGCGGCATTCGCGCTTGCGTGAAAGGCATTTCCCTTCAGTAGCATGGAGACGAAGCTC
The DNA here is from genome assembly GCF_042737005.1 of Streptomyces sp. NPDC060027. Taxonomy (NCBI): domain Bacteria; kingdom Bacillati; phylum Actinomycetota; class Actinomycetes; order Kitasatosporales; family Streptomycetaceae; genus Streptomyces; species Streptomyces sp. NPDC060027. The sequence goes on along the minus strand of NZ_JBHWVI010000053.1, from coordinate 22,696 downwards.
CGCGCCCGGTCTCCGGATCGCGGGGTCCAGGGGGAAACCGCGAGGGGGAGCGGTCATGACATTTCACGCGTCCATGCGAAGGGCCGGGTTATCGGCGGCCCGCGGGATGGCTCTACTGCTGGTTTCCGTACTGGTAATCAGCGGGTGCAGTAAATCCGATCAATTGTTCGCCATACGTGCCGTGGCCGCAGGGGTTTCCCAGGCCCATCCCTTCTTCGAGGAGGACGGCACACTCGGCAAGGACACCACCGACGCGCGGCGGGCCCGGCCGATCGGCGGGGTGCAGGCCAGCAACAGCCCGGGGTTGTACGGAGGTGCACCCGGCGGCCGCCAGGACACCGGTGGGCAGGGCGGGAGCGGCGGCACACCCCGACCGGACGGGTCCGGTGCGCCCGCCCCCGACTTCGGCGGCTCGGCGCGGCCCGGCACCTGCGCCGTCGGGAAACTCAAGAAGTTCCTCACCGACCCCAAGAACTCCGCCAGGGCACGGGAATGGGCACGCGTGCTGAATATCCGGCCGGCCGAGATCCCCGGATATGTCGATCGACTCACACCCGTGGTACTGCGTCACGACACCCTCGTGACGAATCACGAGTACAAGCACGGCAAGGCCGTCCCCTTCGGCGCGTTGCTCCAGACCGGAATCGCCATTCTGGTCGACCGCCAGGGGCTTCCCGCGGTGAAGTGCTCCTGCGGTAATCCACTGCGTCCGTCCGAGGCGAACATCAAGAAGACCTCGGTGCAGTTCAAGGGCGGAAACAGGAAATGGTCCGGATACCGTCCGGACGGGATCGTCGTCGTCGAGCCGCCACCGGGGAAAGCGCGGATCGACCGGCTCCGGCTCGTGGACGTCGAGAACCCCGACCGGGGGATCACGCGCCCGCTCGGCACGGCGGGCGAGGACGACACCCCCTTCGACCCGCACGCTCGGAAGACCGTGCCGCGGGTGACGGGCCTGACGTTCGCGGAGGCGAGCGGCCGGCTGGCGAACGCGGGACTGGCCCTGGCCTACGACGGCGGCTCCCTGCCCCGGGACGACGTCCGGGTCATCTCCTCCCGGCCGGTCGAGGGCAGCACCCTGGAGTGGGGCGAGTCCGTGACGCTGTCCTTCGTCTCCGACACCGACCACGCCGAGGCCCCGGACACACCCGAGGACACCGGTGGGCCGACATCGAGCCCGGACCGGTCCGGCACGGGACCGGGTGAAACCACCACGGGGGCCACGACAGGTACCAGCGCGGGCGAGACAAGCACAGGCGCAACCACGACAGGTACCACCGCGGGCGACAGCAGCACGGGCGAAACAGGCACAGGGGTCACCGCGGGCGACAGCGGCACGGGCGGAACCAGCGCGGGCGAAACCACGACGGGCGAAACCACGACGGGTGCCACCACCGGCGAGACCAGTGCGGGCGAGACCAGTGTGGGCGCCGGCACTACAGGTGAGACCGGCGCAGGCACCAGCACCACTGGCGCGACCACCGCGGGTGAAGCCGACGCCGGAGCGACCACCGCGGGCGAGACGGGCGGCGGCGCCACCGCCACCGGCCAGACCGCCACCGGTCAGACCACTGCCGGTCCCATCGGCCCCACCACCCGAGGGACCGGCGACACCGGCGCCGGTGAGTCCGGTTCGGTCGATTCCGGTGGGGGCGATTCCGGTGAGGTCGATGACTCCGTCGGACCGTCCTCACCCGACGAGGGAGCGACCTGATGATGGGAGCACCTCAGTCCGGCGTGGGCCGGATCATCGCCGGCCGGTATCTGCTCGTGGACCAGGTCGGATCGGGCGGGATGGGGCATGTGTGGCTCGCGCGCGACCAACGGCTCGACTGCGACGTCGCGCTCAAGGAGATCAGGTTCAGTGCCATCCCGGAGAGCGGTGCGGAGCACGAGTCCCGGACGGCGCGGGCCCGCGCCGAGGCCCGGCACGCGGCGGTCCTGCGCGGACACCCGCACGTCGTCACGGTCCACGACGTCCTGGAGCACGAGGGCCTGCCATGGATCGTGATGGAGTACGTGGCGGGCGCCGAGGATCTGCGGGACTGGCTCGCCGGGCGCGGCCCGCTGGCCCCCGACGCATGTGCTCGTATCGGTCTCGCCGTCCTTGACGCCCTGACCGCCGGGCACGAGCGCGGGATCATGCACCGGGACGTGAAGCCCGCCAACATCCTGCTCGCCCCGGACCGCACCGGGAGCCCGGGGGCCCGCGTTCTCCTCACCGACTACGGGATATCGGTCCAGCCCGACTCCCTGGAGACCCGCTGGACCCAGACGTCCGCACTGGTGGGCACCGCCGGATATCTGGCCCCGGAACGGGCCACGGGCGGTCCGCCGACCACCGCGGCCGACCTGTTCTCGCTGGGCTGCACCCTGTACTTCGGGGTGGAGGGCCACGGACCGTTCGACCGGGACACCGACCTAGAGGCGCTCACCGCCGTGGTTCTGGAGGAGGCTCCACCACCGCGGCGGGCCGGTGCCCTGCGACCGGTCGTCGAGGCGCTGCTCGTCAAGGATCCGGCCTCACGGCTCTCCGCGGAGGACACGGCGTCGGCGCTGGCCCGGATCCTCACCCCGCAGCCCCATCCGCCGACCCGTCTCGACACGGGCTCGCGGCCACCGTGGTCGGGACTCGTCACGTCCGACGGGTCCCCGTGGGTGTCCGGCCCGGCGGGAGACCGGAGCCGGGCCCTGCCGGGCGCGTATCCGGCGCCGGGTGGCGCCACGGGGTGCCGCCCGGCCCAGGACCGGGGCCCGGCGGCACCCGGTGGCCACCCTCCCACCGCGCCCGCCGCCCCGGCCGCCCCCGCCCCGGATCCGTACCCGGCGACGGCCCAGGGGCCGGGCCCGTACGCACCCACGGGCCACGCTCACGGCCCCTACGCACTCACCGGCCGTGCCCATGGCGCGTACCCACCGCCACCGCGGCACGGGTTCGACCGTTCGGAGCCGGGTGGGCCTCAGCCGGGGCACGGCCGGGGCTTCGGACCGCCCTGGACCGGGGCGCCTTCCGCCCCGGTCCCCGGACCCCCCGGGAGGCGACGGCGACAGCGGCCACGCGCCCTGCAGGCCGTGGTCGCGGGGCTGCTCGCGCTCGGCCTGGCGGCCGGGGTGGTCTGGTACGCGGGCGCGCACCAGGCGGCGGCGCTGCCGTACGGCGAGGTGGTCGGGCTCACCGAACCCCTCCACCGGGGCGACTGTGTCTACGGTGATCCGTCCCTCTCGAAGTCGGCCGCCGTGCCACGACTGCGGCTGGACACCAGCTGCCACGACCGGAGCCCCGACGCGCAGGTCATGGCGGTGATCAAGGCGCCCTCCTTCGAGGCGGCCCGCCACGACGGCTCGCGCCGGTGCGAGGAGAAGACCGAGGGCACGGCCGGCAAGCTCGCCTGGAACGTCAGGAGCATGGCCGTCGTGCCCACCCGGGAGGGCTTCGCCACCACGGGCGGCACCGTCGCCTGTCTGCTCGCGGGCCGGCACGGGCCGGTGTTCGGGCCGCTCGGGGAACTCCGTCCTTACGGGATGACGTTCACGGACGCCACGCAGATGCAGCGGGACGACTGTCTGGGCCATGTGGGCGGCGAGGCGCGGGTCAGTACGCACTTCGAGCTGGTCGCCTGCGACAAGGAGCATCAGGGAAAGGTCGTCGAGATCACCCACCTGAGCGTGTACCGGCCCGGGACGGACGCGTTGGAGCAGGCGAACGACCAGTGCGCGGTCGACGCGCCACCGGAGCGGTACGGCTACGACTCCACCACGCACTGGAGTCATGGCTTGCGCAGTACGGGTGTGTGGGCCCGGCCGTACTACCTGGTGATCTGCTCGATCGAGGAAGGCCGACGACCGCCGCGGGGAGCGCTGTAGTCCCCGGGGCTCTGGCGAACCTCCTCCCTCCGGGTGAAAATGGCCCCAAAGGCCACGGCCCGCGTCGCGGACCCGCCTGGAGGAGGGTGTTGCGATGCCCGGTACGACGAAGACGATGGGGGTGCTCACCGTGGGCGGGCTCGTCATGGTGACGGCCTACACGGTGGCGCTGGGCAGTAACGGCTGGCTGTGGTTCGGCTGGGTCGTGCTCGGCCTGATCACGCTGGGGATGGTGGCCTCACGCAGCGCCTGAGCCCGGCCCACCGCTCGGGCCGCGCAGTCCCCGGGTACCCCGGCCCACTGCTCCGGCCGCGCAGTCCCCGGGTACCCCGCCCGCCGTCGCGGCCGATGGTCCGCAAGGCCCCGGCCCGCAGCCTCGGCCCCTCCCGTCCCCCTCCCCCGGCCCGGGACCGCCGTCCGCGCCGGTCATGGTCACGGTCGGCGTGCCGCCGAGTGCACGCCCGGCTGGTATTTGGGGAGCCGGGCGGTGATCTTCATTCCCGCTCCCACCGCGGTCTCGATGACGAGGCCGTGATCGTCCCCGTACACCTGGCGCAGCCGTTCGTCGACGTTGGAGAGCCCGATCCCCCCGGAGGGGCTGACCTCTCCGGACAGGATGCGGCGCAGCCGTTCGGGATCCATGCCGGTGCCGTTGTCCTCGATGACGACCAGTGCCTCGGCGCCCGCGTCCTGCGCGGTGATGCTGATGTGGCTCTTGTCGGTCTTGCCCTCCAGGCCGTGCTTGACGGCGTTCTCCACCAGGGGCTGAAGGCAGAGGAAGGGCAGCGCGACCGGCAGTACCTCGGGGGCTATCTGCAGGGTGACGGACAGCCGTTCGCCGAAGCGGGCCCGGACGAGCGCCAAGTAGTGATCGATGGCGTGGAGTTCGTCGGCGAGGGTGGTGAAGTCGCCGTGCCTGCGGAACGAGTAGCGGGTGAAGTCGGCGAACTCCAGCAGGAGTTCACGGGCGCGCTCCGGGTCGGTGCGGACGAACGAGGCGATCACGGCCAGCGAGTTGAAAATGAAGTGCGGGGATATCTGGGCGCGAAGTGCCTTGATCTCGGCCTCGATCAGCCGCGTCCGGGACTGGTCGAGGTCGGCGAGCTCCAACTGGACGGAGACCCAGCGCGCGACCTCGCCCGCCGCGCGTACGAGGACGGCCGACTCGCGGGGCGCGCAGGCGACGAGCGCTCCGTGCACCCGTTCGTCGACGGTGAGCGGTGCGACGACGGCCCAGCGCAGCGGGCAGTCGGGCTCGTCGCAGGTCAGCCGGAAGGCCTCGCCGCGGCCGGTCTCCAGCGGGCCGCCGAGCCGTTCCATGATCTCGGTGCGGTGGTGGGCCCCGACACCGTCCCAGACGAGGACCGTCTCCTGGTCCGTGAGGCACAGCGCGTCCGTGCCGAGCAGGGTGCGCAGCCGCCGGGCGGACCGGCGGGCCGTCTCCTCGGTGAGTCCCGCGCGGAGCGGGGGCGCGGCCAGCGAGGCGGTGTGCAGGGTCTGGAAGGTGGCGTGCTCGACCGGCGTGCCGAGCCCGCCGAGGCTCTCGGGCCGCGCGGTGCGCCTGCCGAGCCAGAACCCGGCTGCCAGCAGGGGGAGTACGGCGACACAGAGCCCGGCGAGGAACCCGCTCACCCGGTCACCTCCTTCGCCCGCGAGGCCGCGCCCGTACAGCCGTCCGGGCGACCGCCGACATCCACGGACGGCCGATCCTGCCGCACCCCCGGCAGGTACCCCTCACCTGGCACCCTGTTGGCCGAATCCCTCATACCCCGGACTCCTTCGCGCCCGCGGCCGCGCTCGCTGTTCCGCTCACCGCCGCGCGGACCTGGCCGTCCGTGAGTTCCTCCGGGAGGTGGAAGCGGGCCAGGATCGCCGCCGTCCCGGGGGGTACTCGGGTGGCGGTGGCCAGGGACACCAGCACCATGGTCACAAAGCTGAGCGGCACCGACCAGAGCGCCGGCCAGGCGAGCAGCGCGTGCAGGGGGCCCGTACCCGGATAGCCGGCCATGGTCGCGCCGACGGCGACGAGTGCCGCGCCGCCGCCGACGAGCATTCCGGCGGCCGCCCCCGGCGGGGTGAGCCGCCGCCACCAGATGCCCAGCACCAGCAGCGGGCAGAAGGAGGAGGCGGACACGGCGAACGCGAGCCCCACCGCGTCGGCGACGGGCAGTCCGCCCACCAGCACGCTCGCGGCGAGCGGCACGGCCATCGCCAGCACGGTGCCGAGCCGGAAGTGCCGTACGCCGCGGGAGGGCAGCACGTCCTGGGTGAGCACGCCCGCGACCGCCATCGTCAGCCCGGACGCGGTCGACAGGAACGCGGCGAAGGCGCCGCCCGCGACGAGCGCCCCGAGGAGGTCCGCGCCGACTCCGCCGATCATCCGGTCGGGCAGCAGGAGTACGGCGGCGTCCGCGTCGCCGGTGAGGCTGAGTTCGGGGGCGTACAGGCGGCCCAGCGCTCCGTAGACGGGCGGCAGGAGGTAGAAGGCGCCGATCAGGCCGAGGACGGCGACGGTGGTGCGGCGGGCGGCGACGCCGTGCGGGCTGGTGTAGAAGCGGACGACGACGTGGGGCAGTCCCATGGTGCCGAGGAAGGTGGCGAGGATCAGCCCGTAGGTGGCGTACAGCGGGCGTTCCTCCCGTCCGGCGGCCAGCGAGGTCGACAGGGCGCCGTTGCTGCCGCGGTCGGCCGCCGGGACCGGGTCGCCCTGAGCGAAGGTCAGCCGGGTGCCGCGCTCGATGTGGTGGGTGCCCGGCGGGAGCCGGACGCGGGTGTCCTCGTACCGGCGGCCGTCGACGGTGCCCGTCGCGGTGACGGTCAGCGGCCGGGACAGCTTCAGGTCGAGCGTGGCGTCGACCTGGACGAGGCGCTGTTCGCGGAAGGTCGGGGGTTCGTCGAAGGCGTCGCGGGGGGCGCCGTGGGACTGCCAGGCGAGGATCAGGAAGAGCGCGGGGACCAGCAGGGCGGTGAGCTTGAGCCAGTACTGGAAGGCCTGTACGAAGGTGATGCTGCGCATGCCGCCCGCGGCGACCGTGGCCACCACGACGGCGGCGACGAGCACCCCGCCGAACCAGTCGGGCGCGTCGGTCAGCACCGCCAGCGTCAGCCCCGCGCCCTGCAGTTGGGGCAGCAGATAGAGCCAGCCGACACCGACGACGAACGCCCCGGCGAGCCGCCTGACGGCCTGGGAGCCGAGCCGGGCCTCCGCGAAGTCCGGCAGCGTGTAGGCGCCGGAGCGGCGCAGTGGAGCCGCGACGAAGAGGAGCAGGACGAGATAGCCGGCGGTGTAGCCGACGGGGTACCAGAGCATGTCGGGGCCCTGGACGAGGACCAGGCCGGCGATGCCCAGGAAGGAGGCGGCGGAGAGGTATTCGCCGCTGATCGCGGCCGCGTTGAGCCGGGGGCCGACGGTGCGCGAGGCGACGTAGAAGTCGGAGGTGGTCCGGGATATGCGCAGCCCGAAGGCGCCGACCAGGACGGTCGCGACGACGACGAGGGCGACCGCGGGAACGGAGTAGTTCTCGTTCACGGTTCAGCGGTCCTCGACCAGGCGCACGAAGTCCTTCTCGTTGCGCTCGGCCCGCCGTACGTACCAGCGGGCGAGCAGCACCAGCGGCGGGTACACGCAGAAGCCGAGGACGGCCCATTCCAGGGTCGCGCCGTCCGGCATCGCGGCGAAGACCAGCGGCAGCGGTCCGACGAGCAGCACCAGAACGGCGAACACCGTGATCGCCACGCGGAGTTGGCTGCGCATCAGGGACCGCACATAGGTGTGGCCGAGGGTGGTCTGTTCGTCGATCTCGGTCCTCGGCCGGTAGTGGCCGGACGCCTGGGGGTACCGCCCGCGCGAGCGAAGCCGAGCGTGCGGGAGGGTGCGCCGGGGCGCTCCGGTGACGACCACGCGGCGTTCGGTGGGGTCCTGCGGCACGCCGTCCTCCTCAGCTCGTGGTCCGGCGCAGCAGCAGATCGCGCAGCTGGCGGGCGTGACGGCGGCTGACCTGGAGTTCGACGGAGTCGACGAGGACGCTCACCGTGCCCGCGTCCAGGCGGAGTTCGCCGATGTGGCGCAGCGCGACGAGGTGGCGCCGGTGGATGCGGACGAAGCCGCGGGGGCGCCAGCGCTCTTCCAGGGTGGACAGCGGGATGCGCACCAGGTGGCTGCCCTGCGCGGTGTGCAGCCGGGCGTAGTCGCCGTGTGCCTCGGCGTGGGTGATGTCCTCGACGGCCACGAAGCGGGTCACTCCGCCGAGTTCGACGGATATGTGGTCGGGGTCGGGCTCGTGGACGGGGATGAGAGGTGCGGTGTCCCGGAGCTGGACGGCCCGCCGTACCGCCTCGGCGAGCCGTTCGCGGCGTACGGGCTTGAGGACGTAGTCCACGGCCTTGAGGTCGAAGGCCTGAACGGCGAAGCCCTCGTGGGCGGTCACGAACACGACGAGCGGCGGCTGGGCGAACCCGCCGAGCAGCCGGGCCAGGTCGAGCCCGTCCAGGCCGGGCATGTGGATGTCGAGGAAGACGACGTCGATCGCCTCGGGTCCGCCGGGTCCGGACTCCAGGGCCCGGTTGATGCGGCGCAGCGCCTCGGTCGCGTCGCTCGCTCCCTCGGCGCTGCCGACCCGGGGATCGGCGTTCAGCAGATACAGGAGTTCTTCGAGGGACGGTTGTTCGTCGTCGACGGCGAGCACGCGCAGCATGAGAGTGGAGTGTAAGAGCGATTGCCACGGCTGGACATGTGCGGGACATGGACGTCGTCCCCGGCCGGGTCGAGGCCGTCGCTGGATAGGGTGCCGCCATGAACAGCAAGCCCGCGATGTTCGACGAGCTCGACCGCAAGATCATCACGGCTCTGATGGCCAATGCCCGGACGAGTTTCGCGGAGATCGGCGCGGCGATCGGACTGTCCGCGACGGCGGTCAAGCGCCGGGTCGACCGGCTGCGCGAGACGGGCGTGATCACCGGGTTCACGGCCACGGTGAAGCCCGTGGCGCTCGGCTGGCGCACGGAGGCGTACGTCGAGGTGTACTGCGAGGGTGCGGCGCCGCCCCGGCGGCTCGCGGAGGTGGTGCGCAACCATCCGGAGATCACCGCGGCGATGACGGTGACCGGGGGCGCGGACGCGCTGCTGCATGTACGGGCCGTCGATGTGGAGCACTTCGAGGAGGTCCTGGAGCGCATCCGGGTGGAACCGTTCATCCGGAAGACGATCAGCTACATGGTGCTGTCCCATCTGCTGCCCGAGGCCCCGGAGGCCGGAGCGACGCACGCGGCCCCGGATGACGCAGGAAACGTGCGCTGACTCAGCGGATCGCGCAGCAATACTGCGTATATGCGCAGCTCTCTGCGCTTGTCGCGTGTATCCCTCGCTTCTTACCGTGGAGGCATCCCACCAGCCGACACCGCAGGAAGCGGAGGAACCTCTCTGTGCCCGACAGCCGTGTGCCGCGCCCCCGGCGCTTTCTCGTCTGCGAACCCAGACACTTCGCCGTGCAGTACGCGATCAACCCCTGGATGCGTCCCGACACCCCCGTGGACGCCGATCTCGCGCGTGATCAGTGGAAGGCGCTGATCAGCGCCTATCGCGCGCACGGCCACACCGTCGACTCCGTCGAACCGGTCGTGGGCCTTCCCGACATGGTCTTCGCCGCGAACTGCGCGCTCGTGCTGGAGGGCCGTGTCTTCGGCTCCTCCTTCCACGCGCCGGAGCGCCGCCCCGAGTCCACCGCGTACGAGACCTGGTTCAAGGCGGCCGGTTTCGACGTCTACCGCCCCGAGTCGGTGTGCGAGGGCGAGGGCGATCTCGTCCCGACGCGCCGTTACGTCCTCGCGGGGACCGGATTCCGCACGACGCGCGAGGCCCATCGCGAGGTCCAGGAGTTCTTCGGCGTCCCGGTGATCAGCCTCCAGTTGGTGGACCCGCTCTTCTACCACCTGGACACCGCGCTGTTCGTCCTCGACGACGACAACATCGCCTACTACCCGGAGGCCTTCTCGCCGGGCAGCCGCGAGGTGCTGGCCCGGCTGTTCCCGGACGCGGTGCTCGCGACCCGCGAGGACGCCTTCGCCTTCGGCCTCAACTCGGTCTCCGACGGCCGTCATGTCTTCATCGCGCCTCGCGCCGAGGCCCTCGCCGATCAGCTCGTCCGCCACGGCTACGTCCCCGTCCCCGTCGACCTCTCGGAGTTCCAGAAGGCCGGCGGAGGCATCAAGTGCTGCACTCAGGAGATCCGTTCATGACCGCTCCCGCCCGTACGACTGCGTCCGCCGTCGCCGGTACGCGCAGCTCCGACGAACTGATCCGAGCCGAGGCTCCTGTCCTGGCGCACAACTACCACCCGTTGCCCGTGGTCGTGGCGCACGCCGAGGGCAGCTGGGTCGAGGACGTCGAGGGCCGGCGCTACCTCGACATGCTGGCGGGCTACTCGGCCCTCAACTTCGGCCACCGCAACCCGGTGCTGATCGAGGCCGCGCACCGCCAGCTCGACCGTCTCACCCTCACCTCGCGGGCCTTCCACAACGACAAGCTGGCCGGATTCGCCGAGTCCCTGGCCGAGCTGACCGGCCTGGACATGGTCCTGCCGATGAATACGGGCGCGGAGGCGGTGGAGAGCGCCATCAAGCTGGCCCGCAAATGGGCGTACGAGGTGAAGGGCGTCGAACCCGACCGGGCCACCATCGTGGTGGCGGCCGACAACTTCCACGGCCGTACGACCACGATCGTCAGCTTCTCCACGGACGAGACGGCCCGTACCGGCTTCGGCCCCTTCACTCCGGGTTTCCGGGTCGTGCCGTACAACGACCTGGCCGCGCTCGAAGCGGCGATCGACGAGACCACGGCCGCGGTGCTGCTCGAACCCATCCAGGGCGAGGCGGGCGTGGTCATCCCGGACGACGGCTATCTCGCCGGCGTCCGCGAGCTCACCCGCCGTACCGGCTGTCTGTTCGTCGCGGACGAGATCCAGTCCGGCCTCGGGCGTACCGGCACCACCCTGGCGGTGGAACACGAGTCGGTCGTCCCCGACCTGCTGCTGCTCGGCAAGGCGCTCGGCGGCGGCATCGTGCCGGTCTCCGCGGTGGTCGGACGCCGGGACGTGATGGAGGTGCTGCGCCCGGGTGAGCACGGCTCCACCTTCGGCGGCAATCCGCTGGCCGCGGCGGTCGGCTCGGCGGTCGTCGGGCTGCTGGAGACCGGTGAGTACCAGCGCAGGGCGGCCGAGCTGGGCGTCCTGCTGCGGGACGGGCTGACGGCCCTGGTGGGCCGGGGTGTGGAGGGCTTCCGCTCGCGCGGGCTGTGGGCGGGCGTCGACATCGACCCCTCCATCGGCACGGGCCGCGAGATCAGCCAGGGCCTGATGGGCGAGGGGATTCTGGTCAAGGACACGCACGGTTCGACCATCCGGCTGGCGCCGCCGCTCACCATCACGGCCGAGGAACTCCAGTCGGCTCTAGGGGCCCTTGAGAAAGTCCTGACGCAAGGGGTCTGATACCGGCCAAGAGGCCACAGAGGGTGACACCGCACTGGTTACGCCCGGCGACGGCCGCGCCTACACTGATCGCTCCCCGGGGGAAATGAGGAGCGCCCCAGTGTTTTATTACGTGCTCAAATATGTGCTTCTGGGTCCACTGTTGAGACTGGTCTTCCGGCCTCGGATCGAGGGCCTTGAGCACGTTCCGTCGTCGGGCCCCGCCATCGTGGCCGGCAACCACCTGTCCTTCTCGGACCACTTCCTGATGCCGGCGATCCTGAAGCGCCGGATCACCTTCCTCGCGAAGGCCGAGTACTTCACGGGGCCCGGCATCAAGGGGCGGCTGACGGCCGCCTTCTTCCGCAGCGTCGGGCAGATTCCGGTGGACCGGTCCGGCAAGGAGGCGGGGCAGGCCGCGATCCGCGAGGGGCTCGGCGTGCTGCGCAAGGACGAGCTGCTCGGCATCTACCCCGAGGGCACCCGCTCGCACGACGGACGGCTCTACAAGGGCAAGGTCGGCGTCGCGGTGATGGCCCTGCGGGCCCAGGCCCCGGTCATCCCCTGCGCGATGATCGGCACGTTCGAGGCGCAGCCCCCGGGCAGGAAGCTCCCGCGGTTCCACCCCGTGGTGATCCGCTTCGGCAAGCCGCTCGACTTCTCGCGCTATGCCGGGATGGAGAACGAGAAGGCCATCCTGCGCGCCATCACCGACGAGATCATGTACGCGATCCTGACCCTCTCCGAGCAGGAGTACGTCGACCGGTACGCGGCCGTCGTCAAGGCGGAGGAGGCCGCGGAGAAGGCCGAGGCGGGGCGCAAGTTCCGCCGGATGCCGCTGAGTTGATCGCGCCGGGAACCCATACGTACGTCCTGTACGTTTCTTACGTATGAGACGTGCTGTGGTGATCGGAGCGACAGGACAGATCGGGCGCGCGGCCGTGAAAGCGCTCGCAGGGGACGGCTGGGACGTGACGGCCGCGTCGCGCGGCGGCGGCCGCGACGACGGCTGGCCCGCCGAGGTGCGCACGGCCGCGCTGGACCGGGACGACGACACCGCACTGGCCACGGTGGTCGGTGACGGCTGCGACGCGCTGGTGGACATCGTGGCGTACGGGGCCGGCCACGCGCGGCAGCTGACGGCGCTCGCCGGCCGGGTCGGCTCGGCGGTCGTCATCTCCAGCGTGTCGGTGTACGAGGACGACAAGGGGCGCGGCTTCGACACGCAGGCCGAGCCGGACGGCTTCCCCTCGTATCCGGTGCCGATACCGGAGAGCCAGGAGACAGTCCCTCCCGGCGACTCCACGTACTGCACGCGCAAGGTGGCTCTGGAGCGTGAACTCCTCGCGGCGGGCGACCGGTTGCCGACGACGCTGCTGCGAGCGGGCGCCGTCCACGGCCCGTACGACCGCACGCCCCGCGAGCTGTACTTCGTCAAGCGCAATCTCGACGGCCGCCGCAGGAGGATCCTCGCGTTCGGCGGCGCGAGCCGTTTCCATCCGGTGAGCGTCCACACCCTCGCCGAGCTGATCCGCCTGGCCGCCGCGCGACCGGGCTCGCGCGTCCTCAACGCGTGCGACCCCGAGGCGCCGACCGTGGCGGAGATCGCGCGGGCCATCGACGCGGTGATGGGCGCCCGGACGGAGGACGTCCTCGTCGACGGGCCTCCCCCGTCCCCCACGGTGGGCGACACCCCCTGGTCGGTCCCCCGGCCCGTGATCTGCGACATGAGCGCGGCCGAGCGGGAGTTGGGCCATCGCCCCGTGATCCGGTACGCCGACACGCTCCCGGAGACGATCGCCTCGATCGAGCGGCAGCTCGCGGGGCGGGACTGGCGTGAGGCGTATCCCGCGATGTTCAGGAACTACGGGGATCTGTTCGACTACGCGGCGGAGGACGCCTGGCTCGCGTCCTGAGGCGGCGAGGTGACCCGTACGACCGAGGGGGCGGCCGGTGGGACCGGCCGCCCCCTCGTGCAGCGAGGACTACGGCTGCGGAGTGGCGTGCGGCGCGCACGTCACGTCGGCGGCGTCCGTCTTGCCGGTGAGCAGGTAGGAGTCCACCCGCCCGTTGATGCACGGGTTGACCAGACCGGTCACACCGTGCGAGCCCGCGCCCTGCTCGGTGATCAGGCGGGAGCCCTTGAACCGCTTGTGCAGCTCGACGGCGCCGACGTACGGCGTGGCGGCGTCATTCGTGGACTGCACGATCAGGACGGCCGGCAGACCCTTGCCGGTCTTCACCTTCACCGGGGTCTGCTGCTTGACCGGCCACGTGGCGCACGGCAGGTTCATCCACGCGTTGGCCCACGTCATGAACGGGTAGGCCTTGTGGAGCCGTGAGTTGTCCCGGTCCCACTTCTTCCAACTGGTGGGCCACTGGGCGTCGGTGCACTCGACGGCCGTGTACACGGCGTTGCCGTTCTCCGAGGAGATGTTGCCCGCCGTGTCGGACAGGTCGGGTGACGCGGCGTCGACGAGCGCCTGGGTGTCACCCGCGACGTACTTGCTGAACACCGAGGCGGTCGGCACCCACGACGAGTCGTAGTACGGGGCGCTCTGGAAGAAGGAGATCAGCTCGGCGGGGCCGACGACGCCGCCCAGCGGGCTCTTCTTCGCGGTGGCGCGCAGCTTCAGCCACTGGTCCTGCACCTTGGCGCGGGTGTCGCCGAGGTGGAAGGTGGCGTCGTTCTTGGCGACCCAGTCCTCCCAGTCCTTCCAGCGGCCCTCGAAGGCGATGTCCTGCTCCAGGTTGGCCTGGTACCAGATGTTGTCGCGCGACGGGTTGACGACGCTGTCGACGATCATGCGGCGCACGTGGCCCGGGAACAGCGTGCCGTAGACGGCTCCGAGGTAGGTGCCGTACGAGACGCCCAGGTAGTTGAGCTTCTTCTCGCCGAGCGCGGCCCGGATGACGTCGAGGTCGCGTGCCGTGTTGGGCGTGGTCATCTGCGCCAGCACGGCCTTGCCGCTGCGCTCGGCGCAGCCGTCCGCGTACGCCGCGGCCAGCTTGCGCTGGGCGCGCTTGTCGGCCTCGGAGTCCGGGACCGGGTCCGCCTTGGGCGCCTTGACGAACTCCTGCGGGTCGATGCAGGAGATGGGCGCCGAGTGGCCGACGCCGCGCGGGTCGAAGCCCACGAAGTCGTACGCCTTGGCGGTGTTCGCCCACAGCGGGGCCTTGGTCGTGACACGGCGCGGGAAGCGCATGCCCGAACCACCGGGGCCGCCCGGGTTGTAGACGAGCGCGCCCTGGCGCTCCTCCTTGGTACCGGTGTTCCCGATGCGGTCCACGGCCAGCTTGAGCTTCTTGCCGTTCGGGTGGGCGTAGTCCAGCGGCACGCTGACCCAGCCGCACTGGATCGGCTTCTCGAAGCCCCAGTCCGCCGGGCAGTCCTTCCAGTCGATCCCGGCCTTGGCGGCCCGCTCGGCGGCGATGGCCGCACCGCGCTGCTCACGGCTCTGACCGTAGCCCTGACCGTGACGCGAGTCGGCGGTGGCCGACGGGGCCGCGACGGCTCCGGCTATCAGGGTCGCCGTGACAAGTGCTCCGGCCGAACCGAGCGCTGTCACCCGTCTTGTCGGTCTCTTGGACCTCAAGTGGGTACCTCCCCGTACATCGTTGCGATTGATACGGAGATCTTTGCCGCTATGAGGTCCCTGAGAACAGATGTGACCGGTGTTCTTTACTAATCCGATAGCCGGTACGCCTTGTTCCGTTGAGCGGTGAATGTACCGCGAACCAGCCTTCCCTCAGCGGCTGTTGACTTCAGGCACGCCCGGACTGCCGATTTCAGGCGAGCTCACGCAGCGC
This sequence comes from Streptomyces sp. NPDC060027, assembly GCF_042737005.1. Lineage (NCBI taxonomy): Bacteria > Bacillati > Actinomycetota > Actinomycetes > Kitasatosporales > Streptomycetaceae > Streptomyces > Streptomyces sp. NPDC060027. The sequence continues at coordinate 7,562 of NZ_JBHWVI010000053.1, read as the reverse complement.
CCCGTCCAGCACCCGGCGCAGCAATCGTGCGTCGGGGGCGAGTGCCGTCACGAGCACGGCGGGCCCGGCGAGCGGGGTCAGCGCGGCATAGTCTCCCAGCAGTCGCGCCGACGGCACCTCCCTTTCGAACTCCGGTCGTACGACGACGAGTTGTCCGATGGCCCGATGTCCTGCCAGGACCGCGGGCCCGTCCCAGCCACCGGGTGCGCCGGGACCGCACGCCAACTCCTGGTCGAGCAGCGCCCGGCCCTCGCGTCGCACCGTGAGACGGCTGGTGAGCCGCCCGGGTTCCTCACCCACCCGCCCGAGCACCTGCTCCTCCCGGAAGACCAGCCGGGCGCCGAGCCCTAGGTCGACGCACGAGGAGACGGACAGTTCGCTGCCACCGGCGGAGATCAACTGCTCAGGCAGCCACGCCAGTTCTCCTCCGTCGGCGACCTCCAGGCGCACGTCGTAGCGGGCCTCGCCCTTGGCCTGGCCCGGCAGGGCGATGGTGGCCGCCGCCGAGCCGACCCGCAGCCGGGCGCCCGGACCGACCCGCGCCTCGACGGTGAGGTGATCGCCGCCGAGCGGTCCGCTCATCGCCCCGACCAGCATCACGCGCGCCTCGGACCCGCTGCTCCGCACCCGGCGCAGGGCGAGCGGCCCCTCCCCGTCCAGTACGGGCAGCGACGTCCCGCCCCGGCCGTCGTCCCGCGCTTCGATCCGCGCGGTGGCGCGCACTCCCGCCGTCGTCATGGCTTCCACGCCGCGAGCCGTTCCCGTACCCAGCCGGCGACCGCCGCGACCCCACCCTCGGTCCGCAACGACTGGAAGACCACGGGGAGTTCGGCCCGCTGCGCCTTGGCGTCGGCCGCCATCCGGCCCAGATCGGACCCGACGTACGGCGCCAGGTCGGTCTTGTTCACGACGAGCAGGTCGGCCGTCGTGACGCCCGGCCCGCCCTTGCGCGGGATGTCGTCCCCGCCCGCGACGTCGATCACGAAGATCTGCGCGTCGACCAGCCCCTTGGAGAAGGTCGCGGTGAGGTTGTCGCCCCCGGACTCCACGAGGATCAGATCCAGCGGCCCGATCTCGTCCTCCAGGTCCTCGACCGCTTCGAGGTTCGCGGAGATGTCGTCCCGGATCGCCGTGTGCGGACAGGCGCCCGTCTCCACGGCGGTGATCCGCTCGGGCGGCAGCACCGCTTCCCGCAGCAGGAACTCGGCGTCCTCGCGGGTGTAGATGTCATTGGTGACGACGGCGAGGGACAGCTCGTCGCGCAGCGCCCGGCAGAGCGCGGCGACGGTGGCGGTCTTCCCCGAACCGACGGGGCCACCGAGCCCTATCCGCAGGGCACGGCGCGAGCCGTCGGGACGGTGGGCGTCGGCGCTGATCGCGGACGGCCCGTGGTGAGTGTGGTCGAGATGCACGGTACGGCTCCAACTTCATTCGGTCCGCGCCGACTTGAGGCGGCCTGTCCGGCGTTCGCGGACCGGGCCGTTCGGGCCGACGGCGGGGGTGTGGGGGCGACTGCCCCGGAAGCGATGACTCCTACGACGCGAAGAGGCGCACCGGCCAGGCCGCGTGTGCCTCCGCGCTGATCTCCAGCAGCGGTGCCGACGCCGCGGGCAGCGCCTCGGTCCCGTCGTCGAGAGCCCGCCGAGCCGCACCGGCCGCGGCGTGGGCGACGACGTCGAGTTCCGGTGCGAGGCGGGCCAGTACGGCCGTCGCGTCGAACGGATCGAGACTCAGCAACCGCACCGTCGCCGACGCCGGCCCGCTGACGCACTCGTACGCGGAGCAGTACGCGGCGTCCTCGGGCCCCAGTCCGGCAGCCCGCGCCGCCACGCCCAGCACCACCGGCTGATGGGAGCCCTTGGGGAACTCCCGCGCCAGCGCGTCCAGTTCGGCGGAGGGCCAGGTCGCTCTGGCCGCCCGCATGAGCTGCCGTCCGAGCCGACGAGCGGCGACCCGCAGCGCCGGCGAGGGCGTGCGGGCGTCGGCGGCCGCGTCCAGGGCCGACGGATCGATCCCGAGCGCGCCCGCCGCGGCCAGTGCGGCCGCGACGAGTCCGGTCGTGTGCAGCCGGCCCCTGCAGAAGTCCTCCAGGGTCGCCGCTCCGGTGATCCGCCCCGCCTTGACGGCCGCCTCGGCCCCGCCGGAGTGCGCGTGCCCTCCGGCGGGAAAGCGGCCGTCGGCCAGGACGAGAAGCGCTGCCCGGGACATCAGAAGAGGAAGTAACGCTGGGCCATGGGCAGTTCGGCGGCCGGAGTCGCCTCGACGAGCTCGCCGTCGATGTGCACGGCGAAGCTGTCGGGGTCGATCCGCACCTCGGGCCGTGCGTCGTTCTCCCGCATGTCGGCCTTGGTGACCGCCCGCGTCGACTCGATGGCGACGAACCGCTTGCCGAGCGAGAGCCGTTCCGGGAGCCCGTCCTCGATGGCGAGCGGCGCGACGAAGTTGAACGAGTTCGCTGCCGGGGCCCGCCCGATCGCCCCGAACATCGGCCGGGGCAGGATCGGCTGGGGCGTCGGGATCGACGCGTTGGCGTCGCCCATCTGCGCGTACGCGATCATTCCGCCCTTGATGACGAGGTGCGGCTTGACCCCGAAGAACGCGGGCTCCCACAGCACGAGGTCGGCGAGCTTGCCGGTCTCGACGGAGCCGATCTCCCGCGCAAGGCCCTGCGCGAGCGCCGGATTGATGGTGTATTTGGCGACATAGCGACGGACCCGGTGGTTGTCCGCGCGGCCGTCACCGGGCAGCGCGCCCCGGCGCCGCTTCATCACGTGGGCCGTCTGCCAGGTCCGCATGATCACCTCACCGACCCGGCCCATGGCCTGGGAGTCGGACGAGATGATCGAGATGGCACCGAGGTCGTGCAATATGTCCTCGGCGCCGATGGTCGACGGCCGGATCCGGGACTCGGCGAAGGCCAGGTCCTCGGGCACCGCCGGGTTCAGGTGGTGGCACACCATCAGCATGTCGAGGTGTTCCTCGGCGGTGTTGACGGTGTAGGGCCGGGTCGGGTTGGTCGAGCTGGGGAGTACGTACGACTCGGAGACCACGGACATGATGTCCGGCGCGTGCCCGCCGCCCGCACCCTCGGTGTGATACGCGTGAATGCCGCGTCCGCCGATCGCCGCGAGGGTGTCGGCGACGAACCCGGCCTCGTTGAGGGTGTCGGTGTGGATGGCGACCTGGATGCCGGTGCGGTCGGCGACGGTGAGGGCCGCGTCGATCGCCGCGGGCGTCGAGCCCCAGTCCTCATGGATCTTCAGGCCGAGCGCGCCGCCCCGGATCTGCGACAGCATCGCGTCGTGCGAGACGGTGTTGCCCTTGCCGAGGAGACCGAAGTTGAGGGGGTACCCCTCCATCGACTCCAGCATCCGGGCCAGATGCCAGGGGCCGGGCGTCACGGTGGTCGCCTTGGAGCCCTCCGCGGGACCGGTGCCGCCGCCGACGAGGGTGGTGATGCCGGAGGCGAGCGCCTCGTCGGCGATCTGCGGACAGATCAGATGGACGTGCGCGTCGATGGCGCCCGCGGTCAGGATGCGCCCGTTGCCCGCGATGATCTCGGTCTCCGGGCCGATCACCAGGTCGGGGTGGACACCGTCCATGGTGTCCGGGTTGCCGGCCTTGCCGATACCGGTGATCCGGCCGTCGCGGATACCGACGTCGGCCTTGACGATCCCCCAGTGGTCGATGATCACGACGCCGGTGACGACCGTGTCCGGGGTGCCGTCTGCGCGCGTAGCGCGCGCCTGGCCCATGGATTCCCGGATGACCTTGCCACCGCCGAACACCGCTTCGTCACCGGCGAGTCCGGGACCGCCGGAGCGGTCCTCCTCGATCTCGATCAGCAGGTCGGTGTCCGCGAGGCGGATACGGTCGCCGGTGGTGGGGCCGAACAGGTCGGCGTACACGGCACGCGAGATCTCAGGCATCGAGGGCACCTCCGGTCTCCCCGCGCAGGCCGGGCACCACACGGGCGCCGGCGAGCGGGACGAGTTCGACGTCGACGGGGATCCCGGGCTCGAAGCGCACGGCGGTGCCGGCGGCGACGTTGAGCCGCTTGCCGCGCGCGGCGGCGCGATCGAAGTCCAGCCCGGGGTTGGCCTCGGCGAAGTGGTAGTGGGAGCCGACCTGGACGGGGCGGTCGGCGGCGTTGAGCACGGTCATACGGGTGACCTCACGGCCCTCGTTGAAGACGACGGGCTCGTCGGCGAAGAGAATCTCTCCGGGAATCATGGCGCTCGCTCTCCCGTCAGACGATCGGGTCGTGGACGGTGACGAGCTTGGTGCCGTCCGGGAAGGTCGCCTCCACCTGGACGTCGTGGATCATCTCGGGGATGCCCGACATGACGTCGTCCCGGGTGAGGATCTTGCGCCCGGAGGACATCAGCTCGGCGACGGTACGGCCGTCGCGGGCGCCCTCGAGGATGTGCGACGTGATCAGGGCGACGGCCTCGGGGTGGTTCAGTTTCAGCCCGCGGGCCCGGCGCTTCTCGGCGACGTCGGCGGCCACATGGATCAGCAGCCTCTCCTGCTCGTGCGGGGTCAAATGCACGGCGTCCCACCTCACATCCTCGCTCCGGACCGTGCGGGGCCCGGTGGCCGCAGCCACCAAAACCCCTGGTGGCGTGGATGCGCACGCTAGTTGGCCGGAGTTTCGAGGACGTTAACCAGCCTGTGGTCCCTCCAGGGCGGATCGACCGGACACGGTCACCCACGAGCGCCCGCCCCGCTTCCCGGGTTCCGTCTCGCCCGACCGCGCCGACATCCTGGAAAGCCACGGCCCCGAAGCGAACCGGACCGTATACGGGATACCGCACGTCCGCGATCGAGATCGCAGTCGCGGTCGCGATCCAGGCCCCGGTCACGATCCCGTCGCGGCCCCGGCCCCGGCCCCGGTCACGATCCCTATCCCAGTCCCGGGTCACGATCCCAGTCCTGGTCACGATCCCGGCCCCGGTCGAAATGCCGCTGTCGAAGTGCCGCTGCCGAAGTGCCGCTGACGCTGACGCGCCCCGGGCCGAGTCGTCGGCGGGCACCCCATGGGCCCCGCCGGGGGCCGAGCCGAACCGCCGCCGGCCAGGAAGCCTAGGAAGCGTTGGGCCCCCGGTGCTCCGCGGCACCGGCGGCCAGGAAGCCTAGGAAGCGTTGGGCCCCCGGTGCTCCGCGGCGATGCCGAACCGCTGGCGTTCGCGGGGCGCGGACGCGACCTCGCGCACGCTGGACAGCGCGCTGATCACCTGCTCGTCCGCGGGCTCCTGAAGTTCTTCGAGGCGCTCCAGGTCGGCGGCGGAGACCAGGGCGACGAGCGGCTTCCCGTGCCGTGTCACGACGACGCGCTCCCCGCCGTACACGACGCGATTGATCAGTTCGGCGAGCTCAGCCCTGGCTTGCGTCACCGGAATCTCGTAGGCCATGACGTCCAGCTTAGACCGGGCCCGGCGCCACCACGGGGTGCACAAGATCCCGCCCGTCGGCGGGAGAGGACGCCGCCGGACCACCTCCCGGTCCGGCGGGGCCGCCGTTTCGCTCTCAGCATGGCCCCCTTCTCCGGAGACGTACGTCCTGTACATTTTTTACATCCGTCGAACCAGAGGAGGCGCTCGACATGACCAGCCCGTCCGCCCGCCATGTCCTGCCCGAGTTCACCGAACGCACCAGCACGGGGCACCGGACGCAGGATCCGTACTCGAAGCTGCTCAGCGAGCGGATCGTGTTCCTCGGGACGCCGATCGACGACATCTCGGCGAACGATGTGATGGCCCAGTTCATGTACCTCGAACACCAGGCGCCCGAGCAGGACATCTCGCTCTACATCAACTCCCCTGGCGGCTCCTTCAGCGCGATGACCGCGATCTACGACACGATGCAATTCGTGACCTGCGACGTCGAGACGGTCTGCCTCGGCCGGGCGGCCTCGGCCGCCGCCGTCCTGCTGGCCGGTGGCGCTCCGGGCAAGCGGCTCGCCCTGCCGGGAGCCCGCGTCCTCATCCACCAGCCGTCGGTCCCGGAGCCGATCCAGGGGCAGGCGAGCGATCTGGCCATTCAGGCCGACGAGTTGGCGCGCACCCGCGAGACGCTGGAGGAGATGCTCGTACGGCACACGGGACAGAGCCCGGAGCGGGTCGCGGCGGACATCGAGCGGGACAAGATCCTCGACGCGCCGGAGGCACTGGCCTACGGGCTGATCGACCGGATCGTCCCGAGCCGCAAGGCCTCGCGCGCGACCCCCGGCGCGAGGTGAGCGGCCGATGATCCCGGACCTCCCCCCGCTGCCCGCGCTGACCCGCGCCGAAGCCGAGCTGATCGACCGCTATCTCGACGTGGTCGACCTGCTCGGCCGAATCAACCCGGCCCGTCCCGGAGACACCTATCGCGGCCTGAGGGCGGCTCAGGCGCTGGTCGGCAAGGCAGTGGCCCTGCGGGACGCCCTGACGCTGATGCATCAGCGGGGCGAGAGCGAGGTGCACGCCCCGACCCTGGCCCAGGCCCTGCGGGTTCTCGACGGAGAGCGGCGGGCCGCCCGGGTCACCGTGCCGCCCGATTCCGGCAGTTGACGCACCCACACCGGAGCCGATGGGCGCCACGACTCCGCGCCGTCCGGCCCGGGACTCAAACGGACCGGATGGTGTACCCCCCGATGGCGTAGCGAACGATCCTTTCTGCGACCCGTTCAAGTTGCGCAACACGCGGAGCAGAAAGGCGGGATGAGCCCTTCGTCGCAGGTGCGGGCATGGTCGGTGTCCCCAACACCCCCTCGAACGGAGGGGTGTCCACCCGAACGGGTGAGTGGTGAGTAAGCCCACAAAACACCGGTTCCGCTCGGATTTTCCGACACTGATGAGTGAAGATCCCTTCCGACGACAAGCCCCCGCCACAGCGGCGGGGCGGTCCGGGCGGACGCCGAGTCCTGCCGCCGCCCGGATGACCGGTCGACAGATGTGCATCGGCAGGAGTGGAGGACCCAGCACGACGGTCCGCCGGAGCAATCCGGGCGGTCCTTGGGGTGAAGCCGCAGCAGCGGCCGGGCAACTTCGCCAGCCCGAATCCGACAGGTCATCCTTCACAGGCGGCTGACGAAGGGTTGCGCATGACTGCGCTCAATCGTGTCCCGTCGCTGTGGACCCGGGCCGGTACGGCCTCGGCGCTCACCATCGCCGCCGTGGGCGGCAGCCTCGTGGTCCCCGGCGTCGCACCGGACGCCCAGGCGGCCACACCTGCGACGAAGGCACTCCAGGTCGCGGCGTCCAAGCACGGCTCCCCGTACAAGTGGGGCGCCACGGGACCGCACCGCTTCGACTGCTCCGGGCTCACGCTCTACTCGTACAAGAAGGCGGGCAAGAAGCTGCCTCGTACGGCCGCGGCGCAGTACAACAAGACGCACCATGTCTCGGCCTCGCACCGCAAGGCCGGTGACCTCGTGTTCTTCCACTCGGGCCGGAACGTGTACCACGTCGGCATCTACGCCGGGAAGGGAAAGATCTGGCACTCCCCGAAGACCGGGGAAGTGGTGAAGCTCCAGAAGATCTGGACGAGAAGCGTCTGGTACGGCAGGGTCAGCTGAC
>NZ_JBHWVI010000052.1:0-44951 GCF_042737005.1 Streptomyces sp. NPDC060027 | reverse complement strand
CAGGCCGTACGTCATGCAGAAGCAGCTGTCGTCCCAGAACGCGTTGACGTACGCGTTGCCGTAGTGGACGCGCGAGTACGCTCCCACGCCGTTGTTCTTGATGCCGCTGCGGCCGAAGGTGTTCTTGTAGAAGTCCCAGGTCTCCGCGGCGCCGTAGTGGGCGTCGGCGCCGGCCGTCGCGGCGTTCGACGTGGTGCCGTTGCCCCAGGTGTCGCTCGTCTGCGAGAACAGCGTGCCGGTGCCCGACGTGCCGCGGTTCAGGTTGTACGTCTTGTGGGCGCCGCGGGCCCCGTCGTTCAGCGTGTAGGTGGAGCCCGACTGCGTGGTCGTCAGGGTCACCTGGCCGCTGTACTGGGTGTTGCCGATGCCGTTCTTGACGCCCTGCCACGAGTAGAGCTTCTTGCCGGTGACGGCGTCGGTGATGACGTGCAGCTCGTTCGGGGTGCCGTCGTCCTGGAAGCCGCCCACGACGGTCTCGTAGGCGAGGGTCGGCTTGCCGCTCGCCGCCCAGATCACCTTGCGGGGCGCGCGGTCGGCGTCGGTGCTCTTCGAACCGGCGGCCTTGGCGGCGGACAGGGCCTGCTTCTCCGCCGTGGTGGCGGCGACCGTCGGCTTGAGGGTGGCGACCTTGAGGGCGGCCTTGGTGGCCTTGTAGACGTGCCCGGTCTTCCCGGACTTGGCGGTGTCGACCACCAGGTCGCCGCCGAGGACCGGCAGTCCTTCGTACGTCCGCTCATAGCGGGTGTGGACGGTGCCGTCGTGGTCCTTGATGACGTCACGGGCGACGAGGCTCTCGCCGGCGGCGAGGCCCAGGTCCTTGGCGGTGGCCGCCTTGGCCGTGTCGGCGTCGCGTATCAGCTCGGCGCGCTGCGAGGCGGTGAGCTTCATGGCGACGGCGCCCGGGTTGATCCTGCCCGCCCGGGGAGCCTGCTCCGGGGCGGCGCTCGCGGCGCCCGACTGGACGGCCGCGGCCAGCAGGGCGGAGACGCCGACGAGGGCGACACCGGCGATGCGGCGCTTGGTGATGTGGGAGGTGCGTCTGTGGGGAGAACTGCTGCTCAACACTGACTCCTTCTGCATGGCCGCGGGTCGCGCGGCCAGGGGAGACCGGACGATGGGTGACTCGTCCGGGCAGAACTGGGCGTACGCGGAACCAGGTGCATGGGGTCGTTCGGCACGACACAGCGGACGTAGCTGTGAGGTTGCTGTGAAGTAGCCGAGGGAAGAGTGGCAGGAGATGACGCTTTCTGTCAGGACCGCGTCAGTACATTGGCCGGAAACGGTTCGTTGACCGGGGCGCCATGTTCGGTAAACGAACTGTCCTCCGGGCGGTGTGCCGATCTTCCGCCGGGTGTGAGGAGGAATTCGGTCCTCGGACACGCGCCGGGAACCGCGCCGCAACGGTCGGACCCCTCGCGGAGGAAGTCCGCGAGGGGGCCGGATCCCCGCCGACCTGCGGGGAGTCGAGGACCGGTGGCGCGCGTACCGCGCCGGCCGCCCGGCCGCCGACAGGGCTCACACCGTGACGACGACCTTCGCCCGGGCGTGCTCCACTTCCAGGTAGCGGATCGCTTCCGGCACCTCGGCCAGGGACGCGTACGTCCGGTCGACGACCGGGGCGACCTTTCCGGATTCGACCAGTTCCCGCAGGGTTGAGAGGTTCTCCCCGGACTGCGTCGCGGAGAAGGTGAGAATCCGCTGGCCGACGAAGCGCGACAGCGCCGGGCCCCTCAGGATGAGCCCCATCGGCCCGAAGAGGCTGCCGCCCTCGAACACCCCGCCGCCGGACAGCACGAGCGTCCCCGCGGGTGTCAGCGCGCGCCGGAACGCGGTCAGGGAGCGGTTGCCCACCAGGTCGAACACGACGTCGTAACGCTGCCCCTCACGGGTGAAGTCCACCGTGGCGTAGTCGATGACGCGGTCCGCGCCCAGCGACCGCACCAGGTCCGCGTTCCGCGCGCTGCACACGCCGGTCACCTCCGCGCCGTACGCCGTGGCGATCTGCACGGCGAAGGTGCCGACGCCGCCCGACGCGCCGTTGACGAGCACCCGCAGCCCGGGCCGCAGCGGAGCCACGTCGCGCAGGCCGACGAGAGCGGTGTTCCCCGCCAGCGGCAGCGCGGCGGCCTGCTCGAAGGTCAGACCCGCCGGCTTCGTCTCCACCACGTCCTCCGGCGCGCACACGTACTCGGCGAACGCCCCGTCGGCCTCGCCGAACACCTCGTCCCCGGGACGCAGCCGCTTCACGTCGGCGCCGACCGCCTCGACCCGCCCCGCGAAGTCCCGCCCCGGGATCCGCTGCCTGGGCCGGCGGACACCGAAGGTCAGCCGGGCCATGTACGGATCGCCGCGCAGGTGATGCCAGTCGAACGCGTTGAGGGAGACCGCCTCCACCCGCACCAGCACCTGGTTCCCGGTCGGGACGGGCCTGTCGAACTCCCGCAGCTCCAACACGTCGGGAGAGCCGTACCGGTCCTGGGCGATCGCTTTCATCGGAACTCCGTAAAGCACCCCTGAGGTGCGGAAGTTGATCGGCTGGCCGGAGGAGCGCCACTGCTTGCGAGGCTAGCCGGGCACCCGGTTCACGGGAATCGGGGACAAGCCCTAGGGGCACGTCCCCCGTTCCCCGTTCAGTCCTCGGTGGGCCGTCGCTCCCCGTGCCACGAGTGCCACAGCGCCGCGTAGGCGCCGTCGGCCGCCACCAGGTCCTCGTGCGTGCCCAGTTCGGTCAGACGGCCGTCCTCCATCACCGCCACCCGGTCGGCGTCGTGCGCGGTGTGCAGCCGGTGGGCGATGGCGATGACGGTGCGGCCTTCGAGGACGGCGGCCAGGGCGCGCTCCGTATGCCGGGCGGTCGTCGGGTCGAGGAGCGCCGTCGCCTCGTCGAGGATCAGGGTGTGCGGGTCCGCCAGCACCACCCGGGCCAGCGCCAGTTGCTGGGCGCGTGAGCCGTCGACACGGAGGGCCTCGGGACCCAGCTCGGTGTCCAGCCCGTCCGGGAGCTCCGCCGCCCAGTCGTCGGCGCCGACCGCCGCGAGCGCGGCCCACAACTCGGCGTCCCCGGCGGCGGGTTCGGCGATGAGCAGGTTGTCGCGGACCGTGCCGAGGAACACATGGTGCTCCTGGGTGACGAGGACGACCTGCCGGCGCAACTGCTCGGGGTCGAGGTCGACGACCGGCACCCGCCCGACCGTCACCGTTCCGCTGCCCGGCGCGTCGACCCCCGCCAGCAGTCTGCTCAGGGTGGTCTTCCCGGCGCCGGAGGGCCCCACGACGGCCAGTCGCTCCCCGGGCCGCACCGTCAGGTCGACCCCGCGCAGCACCTCGCCGCCGCGGTCGTACGCGTACCGGACGCCGGTGACGTCGATGCGGTCGTCCACCGGCGCGGGCGAACCGGCCGGGACGGCGCGCGGTGCGCGGGCCAGGCCCTCCACGCGGGCGAACGAGGCACCGCTGCTCTGCAGTTGCTCGACCTGGTTCAGGATCTGGTCGAGCGGCTCGGCGAGCCGGTGCAGATAGAGCGTCGCGGCGACCACCGTGCCGAGGCTCAGCGCGCCCCGGGCGTGCAGCGCGCCGCCCACCAGGAGCACGGCGACCACCGGGACGACGTACGAGATGTCCACGGCCGGGAAGAACACACTGCGCAGGAACAGGGTCCGCATCCGGCTCACCCGGGAGACCTCCAGCGCGTCCCGGCTCGCCCCGATCCGGCGCCCGCCCAGCCCGAACGCCTCCACCGTGCGGGCGCCGGACGCGGTGGCCGCGAGGATCTCGGCGACCTCCGAAGTGGCGGCGCCCTCGGCGAGATAGGCGGTGCGCGCCCGGCGCAGATACCAGCGCAGCGCGAACCCGATACCGGCCAGGCCCAGCACCCCGCAGCATCCGAGCAGCGGGTCGATGGCGAAGACGGCGACGAGGACGAACAGGGCCTGCGCGCCGGAGATCATCAGCTGGGGGCCCGCGTCGCGCAGCATGTTGCCCACGACCGTGACGTCCGCGGTGCCGCGCGCCGTCAGATCGCCGGTGCCCGCCCGCTCCACGATCGACGCGGGCAGCGTCAGCGTCCGTTCGACGAACTCCTCCCGCACCCGCGCGAGCGTCCGCTCCCCGAACCGGTGCCCCACGTAACGGGCCCAGCGTGCCAGCAGCAGCTGGGCCACCGCGGCCACGAGGATGACGAGCGCGGGTCCGTCCACCGCCTCCACCCCGGCGCCGCTCCGTACGTCGTCGATCATCCGGCCGAGCAGCCAGGGGCCGACCAGACCGGCCGCGGCGGCCAGCGCGTTGAGACCGAGCACGGCGGCGAACACCCGCCCGTCCGCCCGGATCAGTCGAACCGCCGCCCGCCGCACATCGGCGCGCCCGGCGACCGGCAGACGGCCGCTCACGACATGACCTCCTCGTCCGCGTCCGCCGCCGGACCCGCGTCGGTGTCCGGCTCCATGTCACGGGCCACCAGGGCCCGGTAGCCCGGCTCTGTTCTGAGGAGTTCGCGGTGGGTGCCCGTGGCCGCGGTCTTGCCGTCGACCAGGAAGCAGACGGTGTCCGCGCGGTCCAGCAAGAGCGGCGACGTGCTGGTCACGACGGTCGTACGGCCCGCACGCGCGGCGCGCAGCCGGGTCGCGACGGCCGCCTCGGTGTGGGCGTCGAGCGCGGAGGTCGGTTCGAGGGCGAGCAGCACCTCCGGGTCGGCGAGAAGCGCGCGCACGAGCCGCACCCGCTGCCGCTGCCCGCCGGACAGGCTGCGGCCCTGCGCGTCGACGGGGGAGTCGAGACCGCCCGGCAGGCCGAGGACGATGTCGTCGGCGGCGGCCGTGCGCACGGCCCGGGCGAGCGTCTCCTCGTCGGGGTCCCGGCGTCCTCCGACCAGCTCGCGCAGGGTGCCCGCGAACAGGTCGGCCTCGTTGTCGGCGACCAGGATCCGCTCGCGCACCTGGGGCAGGGCGACCTCGTCCAGGCGTACGCCGCCCCAGGTCACGTCCGACGCGGCGTACCGGCCGAGGCGGTCGACCACGGCCTCGGACTCCGCGGGGCGGGCCCCGGCCAGCGCGGTCAGCTTCCCCGGGACCACCCGGACCCCGGACTCCGGATCGTGCAGCACGGCCGGGAACCCCGGGCCGTCCAGCGCCTCGGACGGTCCGGTGACGGGCTCCAGCGACAGGAACCGTACGACGCGCCGGGCAGCGACCACTGCCCGGGAGAGTTCGTAGGCGCAGTCGATGAAGAAGTACACCGGCAGGACGAGGACCGCGACATAGCCGTACACGGAGACCAACTCACCGATGGAGATGGCTCCTTGAGCGGCCAGCCGGGCCGCGATCCAGGTCACCACGGCCAGGAAGAGGGTCGGCAGTCCCATGCCCAGCGACTGGATCCAGCTGGTGACCGCGCCGACGCGGTACCCCTGTTCCCGCAGCTCCTGCGAGTCGCGGCGAAACGCGTCCGCGAACAGCCCTTTGCCGCCGAGCCCGTTCAGGACGCGCAGGCCGCCCGCAAGATCGCCGATCCGTGCCGTCAGCACGGCCTGCCGTTCGCGGTACCCCGTCTCGGTCCCCTGGAGCCGGCCCATCAGCGGCCCGACGAGAACGGCGATCAACGGCACCCCGAGCAGGATCACCAGGGACAGCGTCACCGAGACCGGCAGCAGCAGCGCGGCGACCACGGCGTAGGTGACGACCGCGGCCAGACCGGGCCCGACGACGGTCAGCGACGTGCTGATCGTCTGCACGTCGCCGACGCCGACCGTGATGACCTCCCCGGCCCCGATCTGCCGGGAGAGCGCCGCGCCGAGCCGGGCCGCGTGCTCGACCACGACCTTGACCGTACGGAAGTTGGCGTCCATCCGGACCTTGGTCATCGTGCGGTGCCGTACGACGCCGAGCCAGGCGTTGAACGCGCCCACACCCAGTACGGCGGCCGTCCAGCCGGCCAGCGCCGTCCCGTCGCCCGGCTCCAGGCCGTCGTCGATCGCCCGGGACAGCAGATACGGCGTCAGCGCCGTGAGCCCCATCCACACGGTGGCGACCACCGCGCCCGTCAGCGAGCGGCCCGCCTGCCGGGTGACCAGCCACCACAGAAACCGCCATCCGCCCCGGCGGTCCGGTGTTCCCGGATCCGCGTACGCGTCGATCATTCGTCCCCTTCGCCTGCCGGACCGCCGTTCAGCCGGTCCGCCGTCATACGAGGCTGTCGCGCCATGCCCGGTGCAGGTCCGCGAACCGCCCGGTGCCCGCGACGAGTTCGGCGGGCGTGCCGTCCTCGACGATCCGCCCGTGCTCCATCACCAGCACCCGGTCGGCGATCTCCACCGTCGACAGCCGGTGCGCGATGACCACCGCCGTACGGCCCCGCAGCGCCGTCGACATCGCGCGCTGCACGGCCCGTTCACCCGGGATGTCCAGCGAACTGGTCGCCTCGTCGAGGATCAGGACGGCCGGGTCGGCCAGCAACGCCCGTGCGAAGGCGACCAGTTGGCGCTGACCCGCGGAGATCCGGCCGCCGCGCTTGCGGACGTCCGTGTCGTAGCCGTCGGGCAGGGCGGTGATGAAGTCGTGCGCGCCGATCGCCTTCGCGGCCTGCTCGATCTCGTCACGGGACGCCTCGGGACGGCCGATCGCGATGTTCTCGGCGACCGTGCCCGAGAACAGGAAGGCCTCCTGGGTCACCATCACCACCCCGCGCCGCAGCTCGGGCACCGACAGTTCGCGCAGATCGACGCCGTCCAGCAGGACCCGTCCGTCGGAGGGGTCGTAGAACCGGGCGAGGAGCTTGGCCAGCGTCGACTTGCCGGCGCCGGTCGAGCCGACCACGGCCACCGTCTGTCCGGCGGGCAGCGTGAGCGAGAAGGCCGGCAGGACCTCCCCGCCGGTGCGGTACGCGAAGCGGACCTCGTCGAAGACGACCTCGCGGCCCGGGTGTTCGGAGGCGAGCGCCGGCAGCTGCCGCGGCACGGAAGGCTCCGGCACGGTCGGCGTCTGGGCCAGCAGACCGGCGATCTTCTCCAGCGAGGCCGCCGCGGACTGGTACGAGTTCAGGAACATGCCGAGACGGTCGATCGGGTCGTAGAGCCGGCGCAGATAGAGAACCGCCGCCGCGAGCACTCCGAGCGCCAGCGAACCCGAGGCCACCCGGTAGGAGCCCCACAGCACCATGCCCGCGACCGCCGTGTTGGCGACGAGACGGGAGCCGACGACATAGCGGGCCATCTCCAGCAGGGCGTCGCCGTTCGTCTTCTCGTGCCGCCGGTTGAGCACCCGGAAGTCCGCTTCGTTGGCGGCTTCCCGGCGGAACGCGCGCACCGGCCGGATGCCGTTCATCGTCTCCGCGAACTTCACGATCACCGCGGCGATCGTCGTCGAGCGGACGGCGAAGATCCGGCCCGCCCGGTGCTGGTAGCGGCGGATGAGCAGATACAGCGGCACGAAGGAGACCACCGCGACCGCGCCCAGGCCGGCGTCGAGCCAGAGCAGCATCGCCGAGATGTAGACGAAGGACAGGATGACCGTGACGAGTTCCTGGAGGCCCTCGCTGAGCAGTTCGCGCAGCGACTCGACGTCCGTCGTGGAGCGGGAGATGAGCCGGCCCGAGGTGTAGCGCTCGTGGAAGTCGATGCTGAGCGCCTGGGCGTGCCGGAAGATCCGGCCGCGCAGGTCGAGCAGCACGTCCTGGTTGACCCGGGCCGAGGCGATGATGAACGCGTACTGAAGGCCGCCCGAGGCCGCCGAGCACAGCAGATAGGCGACGCCGACGGCGATCAGCGGCCCGTGGTCGTCCTGCCGGAACGCGGGCACGGCCCGGTCGATGGCGTACGCCACCAGCAGCGGGCCCGCCTGCACCGCGGCCTGCTGGAGCAGCAGCAGGACGGTGGTCACGGTCACTCGGGCCCTGAGCGGGGCGAGCAGCGAGCGCAGCAGTGTCGCGGTCGCGCCCGGGGGAGTGGGGAGGGCGTCGCGGTCGAAGGGGTCCTGGTGCGGCTCGGGTTCACCGGCCGCCCGGTCCTTCCCCCGCCCGCCGCCCGGTTCCTCCTCCGGGCGCTCGTCCCCTCTCCCGGTCGATCCCCTGGTCGATCCCCCGTACGGTTCCTCGTTCGGGTCCTTGCCCGGCGCGGTTGTCGTGGGCGCCGCCGTCATCGGCCGTCCTCCTCTGCACCCGACATCAGATGGGCGTACTCGGCGTGTGTGCGCAGCAGTTCGTGGTGGGTGCCGACCGCCGCGACACGGCCGCCGGAGAGCAGGGCCACACGGTCGGCCAGCAGGACGGTGGACGGGCGGTGCGCCACGATCAGCGCGGTCGTCTCCGCCAGCACCCGGCGCAGGGCGGCCTCGACCGCCGCCTCGGTGTGCACGTCCAGCGCCGACAGCGGGTCGTCGAGCACCAGGAAGCGGGGCCGCCCGACCACCGCGCGGGCCAGCGCGAGCCGCTGCCGCTGCCCGCCGGAGAGGCTGAGACCCTGCTCGCCGACCTGGGTCCGGGTGCCCTGGGGCAGCGCGTGCGCGAAGTCGGCCTGCGCGACGGCGAGGGCACGGTCCAGCTCCGCCCGGCCGGCGGTCTCCGCCGCGCCCATGAGGACGTTCTCGCCGACGGTGGCCGAGAAGAGGGTGGGCTCCTCGAAGGCGACGGCGACGAGCTCGCGCAGTTCCTCGCGCGGCATCCCGGTGATGTCCCGGCCGTCCAGGGTGATCCGGCCGGACGTCACCTCGTGGAGGCGTGGGACGAGCGCGGTGAGCGTGGTCTTCCCGGTGCCGGTGGCGCCGACGAGGGCCATGCTCTCGCCGGGGCGGATGTGCAGATCGATGTGGACCAGGACGGGCGGCGTGTCCGCGGGGGCGTCCGGGTAGCGGAACTCGACGCCGTGGAACCGCAGTCCGCCGTCGGCCTCCGGCCCGCCGCGGCCGTCGGCGGACACCGCTCCGGCCGGCCGCGCGATCGCGAACGCCTTCGCCGGGACAGGGTCCTCGGCCGGCGTGGCGGTCGCGGCCCGCGTCGACTCCGGGGCGGGTCCGCCGACGACGGCCGGTGCCGATGCCGGTTCGTGTGCCGGTCCGGCGGTGCCGGCAGGCGCCGGGTCCGGGGTGGGTGTGTTCACGGCGGCAGGCGCCGGGTCCGGGCCGGGTGTCGTCACCTCGGCCGACTCCGGTGCGGCGTCCATGACCTCGAAGTACCGCTCCGTGGCCGTCGCCGCCTCCTGGCTCATCGCGAGGAGGAAGCCGATGGAGTCGACGGGCCAGCGCAGGGCGAGCGCGGTCGACAGGAACGCGACCAGCGTGCCGGCGGAGAGGTGGCCGTCGGCGACCTGGACCGTGCCGAGGACGAGGGCGGCCCCGATGGCGAGTTCGGGCAGCGTGACGATCACGGCCCAGATGGAGGCGAGCAGTCGGGCCTTGGCGAGCTCCGTGCCGCGCAGCGTCCGGGACAGGTCGCGGAAGGCGAGCGCCTGGCTGCGATGGCGCCCGAACCCCTTGA
Organism: Streptomyces sp. NPDC060027; assembly: GCF_042737005.1. NCBI lineage: Bacteria > Bacillati > Actinomycetota > Actinomycetes > Kitasatosporales > Streptomycetaceae > Streptomyces > Streptomyces sp. NPDC060027. The sequence goes on along the minus strand of NZ_JBHWVI010000052.1, from coordinate 35,489 downwards.
TGATCCGGATGCCGAGCACGCTCTCTTCGACCACCGTCGTGAGGTCACCGACCTGGTCCTGCGCCTGCCGCGCCACTTCCGAGTAGCGCCGCTCGAAGAGCCAGCAGACGATCATGATGGGGATGGCCGGGGCGAGCAGCACCAGCCCGAGGGTCCATTCCTGGGCCAGCATGATGGCGATGCCCGCGGAGATCGTCACGGCGTTCACCAGCAGGAAGGTCAGCGGGAACGCCAGGAACATGCGGACCAGCATCAGATCGGTGGTTCCCCGGGACAGCAGCTGGCCCGACGCCCAGCGGTCGTGGAAGGCGACCGGCAGGCGTTGCAGATGCCGGTACAGATCGGCCCGCATCGCCGCCTCGACGCCGGCCAGCGGCCGTGCCACCAGCCACCGGCGCAGCCCGAACAGACCGGCCTCGGCGATGCCGAGCAGCAGCAGATACAGCGCCCCGAGACATACGCCCGCCGGATCGTGCCCGGCGACCGGACCGTCCACCATCCACTTCAGGATCAGCGGGAACACGAGCGCCATGCAGGACGCGACCACCGCGACGAACGCCGCGCCGAACAACCGCGCCCGCACCGGCCGTACATACGGCCACAGGCGCAGCAGGCTGCGTACGGTCGAACGGTCGGGGTGGTTCTGGGCGGCTGCTACTGGTGGTGTGGGCATCAGGGGCGAGCCTACGTTTCACCACTGACAGTGCCCACCGAGTTTTCGGCGTACCTGCGTCGTCCGAGGGCCCGCGACCGGCCGTGCGACCGGCCGTGCGACCGGCCCGCGGCCGGCCCGCGGCCGGCACCGGGCCGGGCGTTCGGGGATCCGACCGGACCGCCCTCAGCAGACCTTCAGCAGCAGCACGGACCGTGGCGGCACCGTGATCGCCGTCCCCGCCCGGTGCACGACCCCGGGTGCCTCGGACTGCTCCTCCCGCGAGGTGTCCACGACCACCTCGTAGCGCGCGGCCCAGGGAGCGCCCGGCAGGTCGAAGGAGGCCGGCCGGTCCCCGGCGTGCAGCACGGCGAGGAAACTGTCGTCGACGACCGGTGTACCCCGCGCGTCCCGGCCGGGGATGTCCCGGCCCGACAGATACATGCCGAGGGTCGCGGCGGGCGCGTACCAGTCCCGTTCCGTCATCTCGGTGCCCCGCGCGGTGAACCAGGCCAGGTCCCGCAGTCCGTCGGCGGAATGGGCCCGTCCGGAGAAGAACGCCCGGCGGCGCAGCACGGGATGCTCGTGCCGCAGCGCGATCAGGCGCGACGTCAGCTCGAACAGCGCCCGCCATCCCGGGTCGTCCAGCTGGGACCAGTCGACCCAGCTGATCTCGTTGTCCTGGCAGTAGGCGTTGTTGTTGCCCCGCTGGGTCCGCCCGAACTCGTCCCCGGCGACCAGCATCGGCACCCCGGTCGACAGCAGCAGCGTGGTCAGCAGATTCCTCAGCTGGCGCCGCCGCAGAGCCTGTACGCGCTCGTCCTCGCTCTCGCCCTCCGTCCCGCCGTTCCACGCCCGGTTGTCGTCGGTGCCGTCCCGGTTGCCCTCGCCGTTCGCCTCGTTGTGCTTGCGCTCGTAGGACACGAGGTCCCGCAGGGTGAAGCCGTCGTGCGCGGTCACGAAGTTGACGGAGGCGTACGGACGCCGTCCGCCCCAGGCGTACAGGTCGCTCGACCCCGACAGGCGGTAGCCGAGATCCCGTACGTCGGGCAGCGCACCGCGCCAGAAGTCCCGGACGGCGTTGCGGTAGCGGTCGTTCCACTCGGTCCACAGGGGCGGGAAGGCGCCCACCTGGTAGCCGCCGGAGCCCACGTCCCACGGTTCGGCGATCAGCTTGACCCGGCGCAGCACCGGATCCTGGGCGATGACGGCGAGGAACGGCGAGAGCATGTCGACGTCGTGCATGGACCGGGCCAGGGCGGCGGCCAGGTCGAAGCGGAAGCCGTCGACGCCCATCTCGGTCACCCAGTACCGCAGCGAGTCCGTGATCAGCCGGAGCACCTGCGGCTGCACGACGTGCAGGGTGTTGCCGCACCCCGTGTAGTCCGCGTAGCGGCGGGCGTCCGACTGGAGCCGGTAGTACCCCCGGTTGTCGATGCCGCGCAGCGACAGCATCGGGCCCAGCTCGCCCGCCTCCGCGGTGTGGTTGTAGACCACGTCGAGGATGACCTCGATCCCGGCGGCGTGCAGCGCGCGCACCATCCGTTTGAACTCGCCGACCTGCTGACCGGTCGTGCCGGAGGCGGCGTAACCGGCGTGCGGGGCGAAATAGCCGATCGAGTTGTAGCCCCAGTAGTTCTTCAGGCCCCGGCGCAGCAGATGGTCCTCGTGGGCGAACTGGTGCACCGGCAGCAGCTCCACCGCCGTCACCCCGAGGTTCACCAGGTGCTCGACCGCGGCCGGGTGCGCAAGGCCCGCGTACGTGCCGCGCAGGTCCTCGGGAATCCCGGGGTGCAGACGGGTGAATCCTCGGACGTGCAGTTCGTAGATCACCGAGTCCGCCCAAGGGGTCTTCGGGCGGTGGTCGTCCGACCAGTCGTCGTCGTCCTGGACGACGACGCCCTTGGGGACGAAGGGCGCCGAGTCGCGGTCGTCGCGCACGGTGTCGGCGACCTGCTGCTGGGGCCAGTCCCGGACGTGTCCGTACACCTCCGGCGGCAGACCGAAGTCGCCGTCCACGGCACGGGCGTACGGGTCGAGGAGCAGCTTCGCCGGGTTCCAGCGGGCGCCGGTCCACGGGTCCCAGCGGCCGTGCACCCGGAAGCCGTAGCGGCGGCCGGGGAGCACTCCGGGGACGAAGCCGTGCCAGATCTCGTGGGTGAGCTCGGTGAGCGGGACGCGCGTCTCGGCGCCTCCCTCGTCGAAGAGGCACAGGTCGACGGCCTCCGCGCCGCCCGCCCACAGCGCGAAGTTGGTGCCCGTGGTGCCGTCGGGCCCGACCCGGAAGCGTGCTCCGAGCGGAGTCGGGGCACCCGGCCACGCGGAGACGGGGGGCGCCGCCGGGCGCCGTGCGCCGTTCAGCGCGGGAGCGGCCGGCTGCGCCGCCGGCTCCGTGGCCGGCGGTGCGGCGGCGGACTGCCCCACCGGGTCCATGGCGGTCTGCGCGGGCAGCCCGCCGCCCGCGGCGCGTCCCTCGTGGACCGCCTCCTGCTCGGGTGCGCTCGACACCGGTCAGCCTCCCACGGCTCGTGGAACGACAGGAAAAAGGGTGCACGGCGTCCCGGCCGCAGCTGCTTGTCGCGTCGTCCTCCCCACTGTTCTGCCCAGAGCGTGGCTCGCACTCACGTTTCCCCGGAGGGGCGGCGTCGTTGGGTCCCTTGTGAAGCACGTACAGACGCGCGCGCGGCGCGCAGGGGCCGCGCTGGCCGCCGTACTGACCTGGGCCGGCCTGCTGGCCGGAGCCTCCGGCTGTACCTCCGACGGGATCTCGAAAGGGATCGGTGAGGCGTTCGGCAAACCACGGTCGCCCGACGACGTCATCCACGTCTCGCCCGACGACAAGACCAAGGGCGTACGCCCGCAGGAGACGATGCGGGTACGGGTGCCCAGCGGGCGCCTGGAGTCCGTGAAGGTCGTCAAGTCCCAGGACGCGCAGGAGTCCCCGGTGCCGGGGCACATCACCGCCGACGGGCTGACGTGGAAGCCGGACGACGCGCGGCTGGCGCTGGCCGCCAAGTACACGGTCGACGCGGTGGCCCTGGACGGGCAGGGGCGGCGCTCGGCACGGCACACCACGTTCACCACGGCCGTCCCCGACGAGCGGTTCATCGGCTACGTCACGCCGGAGAATCGGTCCACCGTCGGCACCGGCATGATCGTCTCCCTGGAGTTCAACCGCGAGATCGAGAACCGGGCCGCCGTCGAGCGCGCCATCCACGTCCGGGCCCGGCCGGCGGTCGCGATCCGCGCGCACTGGTTCGGCAACGGCCGCGTCGACTTCCGTCCCGAGGCGTACTGGAAGCCGGGCACGAAGGTCACCGTGGCGCTGCGGCTGCGTGACGTCGAAGCGGCACCGGGCGTGTACGGACTCCAGTCCAAGACCTTCTCCTTCACGGTCGGCCGCAACCAGCACTCCCTCGTCGACGCCCGCGCGCACACCATGGAGGTACGCCGCGACGGCAACCTCCTCGCCACGGTGCCGATCACGGCCGGGGCGCCCAAGACGACGACGTACAACGGGAAGATGGTCGTCACGGAGATGCTCGAGATGACCCGGATGAACAGCCGCACGGTCGGTTTCGGCGGCGAGTACAACATCCCGGACGTGCCGCACGCGATGCGCCTGACCGACTCCGGAACCTTCCTGCACGGCAACTACTGGGCGCCGGACGCCTTCGGCAACACCAATGTGAGCCACGGCTGCGTGGGTCTGCGGGACGTGAAGGGCGGCAGCTCGGCCACCCCGGCCGGCTGGTTCTTCGACCGCAGCCTCATCGGGGACGTCATCGAGGTCGTCCACAGCAAGGACAAGAAGGTCGCCGCCGACAATGGACTCGGCGGCTGGAACATGGGCTGGAAAGCATGGAAAGCGGGTGGGGCGGTGAAGTAACCCGATATACGGGTATGCGCACTATGGACTCCAGCCGCGCCCCGTACGGCCGAAGTTGGGACTGAACGGTGACCTTCCCAGGGATCCATCGCTCCAGGTCGTGTGATTAATTAGCGCGATACGCGCGTGGGACGCGCTGGAGTGCGGGCCTGATCAGGCCGTGCGAGGGGAGAACGACTTTGAACGGGCGACCGATATCGGGGGCGTCGGTTGGCGCGCGGACACACAGGAGCAAGGGAATCCCGGCACTGATGCTGGGAGTTCTGCTTGTCGCCGTGACCGCCTGCGGCGGGGGAGGCAGTTCGGACCAGGAGTCCGGCTCGGGTGACGGCAAGGGCAAGGGCTCCAGCGCAACGGCGGACACCAAGTCCTCGCAGGCCGTGGTGACCATCGCCCCGAAGGACGGCGCCGCCGACGTGAAGACCAGCGGCGCCCTCAAGGTCACCGCGGCCAAGGGGAAGCTGACCGAGGTCGAGGTCGAGGACACCAAGGGCAACGCGGTCGAGGGCAGCATCACGGACGGGGGCGCCACCTGGACGCCGTCGACCCATCTGGCCGCGGCCACCAAGTACAAGGTCCACGCGGTGGCCAAGGACTCCGGCGGTCGTGAGGCGGCCGAGGAGTCCGCGTTCACCACGCTGACCCCGAAGAACACCTTCGCCGGCATCTACACGCCCGAGGACGGTTCCAAGGTCGGTGTCGGGATGCCGTTCTCGATCCACTTCACCCGGGGCATCACGCACCCCGAGGACGTCGAGAAGGCCATCACCTTCAAGACCGAGCCGGCGGTCGACGTCCAGGGCCACTGGTTCGGCAACGACCGCCTCGACTTCCGCCCCGAGGAGTACTGGGCGGCCGGCACGAAGGTCACCGTCTCCTTCAACCTCGACGGCGTCGAGGGCCGTCCGGGCGTCTACGGCAAGCAGGTCAGGACGGTGAAGTTCACGATCGGCCGCAGCCAGGTCAGCACCGTCGACGCCAAGAAGCACAAGATGGTCGTCAAGCGTGACGGCAAGGTCCTCAAGACCATCCCGATCACCACGGGCAAGCCGGGCTACGACACCTGGAACGGCCAGATGGTCATCAGCGAGCGCCTCAAGGTGACCCGCATGAACGGCGAGACGGTCGGCTACGGCGGCGAGTACGACATCAAGGACGTGCCGCACGCCCAGCGCCTGACCAACTCGGGAACGTTCATCCACGGCAACTACTGGGGTGGCGGCGCCTTCGGCAACTACAACGCCAGCCACGGCTGCATCGGCCTGCGCGATGTGCGCGGCGGCTACGACGGCAAGGTGCCGTCGGCCTGGTTCTTCGACAACTCGATGATCGGCGACGTGGTGGTCGTGAAGAACTCCAACGACAAGACGGTCGCCCCGGACAACGGCCTCAACGGCTGGAACATGTCCTGGTCGGACTGGACCAAGTAACCGCGCTTCGCGACGGTCCTCGGCGGGCGGGGTGTGCTGTGACTCAGCACACCCGGCCCGTTGGCGTTAACGGCCACTAACCTGCTCCCATGACTGTGCATCTCGAAGTGGCCGAAGGCGTGGGAACCATCCGCCTGGACCGCCCTCCCATGAACGCCCTGGACGTCGCGACGCAGGACCGGCTCAAGGAGCTCGCCGAGGAGGCCACGGCCCGGCCGGACGTCCGCGCCGTGGTGCTGTACGGCGGGGAGAAGGTGTTCGCGGCGGGCGCGGACATCAAGGAGATGCAGGCCATGGACCACGCGGCGATGGTCGTGCGGTCCCGGGCCCTGCAGGAGTCCTTCACCGCCGTCGCCCGCATCCCCAAGCCGGTCGTCGCCGCCGTCACCGGATACGCGCTCGGCGGAGGCTGCGAACTGGCCCTCTGCGCCGACTTCCGCATCGCGGCGGACAACGCCAAGCTGGGCCAGCCGGAGATCCTGCTCGGCCTCATCCCCGGTGCGGGCGGCACCCAGCGGCTGTCCCGGCTGGTCGGCCCCTCCAAGGCCAAGGACCTCATCTTCACCGGCCGTATGGTCAAGGCCGACGAGGCCCTCACGCTCGGCCTGGTCGACCGGGTCGTCCCCGCCGCCGAGGTGTACACCGCCGCGCACGCCTGGGCCGCCCGGCTCGCGCAGGGCCCGGCGATCGCGCTGCGCGCCGCGAAGGAATCGATCGACGCGGGCCTGGAGACGGACATCGAGACCGGACTGACCATCGAGCGGAACTGGTTCGCGGGCCTGTTCGCGACGGAGGACCGGGAGCGGGGCATGCGGAGCTTCGTGGAGGAGGGGCCGGGGAAGGCGAAGTTCCTCTGACCGTTGCGCCGCGCCGGTGAGGGGCACGGCCTCCCGGCCCCCGGGGCCGGTCGACGGCTGCCGATCCGGCGGACGTCACCCTCGTCATTCCGCTGATCCACTTGCAGTTGACGCGATGTCTTACGCGGCGTCCCCCGATGGGGCGGTTTATGCCAGCCTTAAGTCGGCCTTAAGCGCACCTTGTCGGGGGGCGTTGGCGATTGCCCTCGACCGACCTGTTCCGGCAGGTCGGAAAGGCTCTCGCCGACTCCGAAATGCCTCCGGCATATGCCGATCAGATGGGTCGGAATGTCGTGTTCCGGGGGGCGTATTCCTCCGGAACGGCCCCGAAGCGGGCTCTCGGCGGCCATGATGGGGGGCATGGCGGGGCTGGAGGGTATCGAACAGCCGCGGCGGCACGGAAGTGCGACCGCGGCGCGCTGGACGCCTGCGGTCGAGGACGAACGGGCGCTCAAGGCACTGGAGTTGTTCGGCAATCCCGCCGAGGGAGAGGTGCCGCTGCCGTCCCGTCCGGAGTCGGCGGCCACCGCGCGGCGGCTCACCCAGGTCGTGGTGCTGCGGAACTGGGGCCTGTCCCCGAAGATGACGGAGGACGCGGTCTTACTCGTCTCCGAACTCGTCGGCAACGCCGTACGTCATACCGGCGCCCGCGTCTTCGGACTCCGTATGCGCCGCCGCCGCGGCTGGATCCGTATCGAGGTCCGTGACCCCTCCCGCGGCCTTCCCTGTCTCATGCCGGTCCATGAGATGGACCTGAGCGGCCGGGGCCTCTTCCTCGTCGACAAGCTCTCCGACCGCTGGGGCGTCGACCTGCTGCCCCGCGGCAAGACCACCTGGTTCGAAATGCGCGTCGCCGACCGCTGAACCCTCTCACCGACCGCTGAACACTCTCGCCGTACGCGGAATCTCGGGCCGCGTGGCCGCCGTGGCTTCCGGGGTGTCGCGGAACGAAGGGGGGAGTGAATCGCGCCACCGGCGACAACCAGGGCCCGGGGCGATGGGTGGAGGTGGCGTCGTCGGCCATCGCAGACCGGGCCGACTGACCCAAAAGCGGGGGATCTTGCTCCCCTCGCGGGCTCCGCCCGGACTCGCGCGCCCCCGCGCCCGAGGGTGCAATGCGACCCGCACCACCACCCGGCCGGACCAATCGCCGGGTTTTCGCCCGATTCGCCCTTAAATGGTCCGGTGACCACGCCCGCCGAAGACCACGCAGCCCCCGCCCCGCCCCGGCGCGCGGCCCTGCTCACGGGACTCGCGCTCACCGCAGGAACGCTCACCGCCGGAGTCACCGCAGGCTGCTCCACTCCCCGAGCCACCCACGCCCGCCCCCTCAGCCCACCCCCGGCCGCACCCAGCGCACCCTCCGCCGCCGCGACCCGCGGAGCCCCCGCACTCGCCCCCGCCCCGCGCCGCTACCCCGACCGGCCCGCCGACATCACCCACGGCTCCCGCACCCGACCGTCCAGAGTCGCCCTCACCTTCCACGGTCAGGGCGATCCCGCCGTCGCCAACTCGCTTCTCGGCGAGGCCGAGAAGGCCGGCGCCCGGGTCACCGTCCTCGCCGTCGGCACCTGGCTGGACGAGCACCCGGGCCTCGCCCGCCGCATCCTCGACGGCGGCCACGACCTCGGCAATCACACCCTCCGCCATCTCGACATCAACGCCATGTCGCGGACGGACGCGGCGGCGGAGATCCAGGGCTGCGCGGACCGCCTCAAGCGGCTCACCGGCTCGATCGGCACCTGGTTCCGGCCCTCCCGCAGCCCCCGGGCGTCCCCGCTGGTCGCGCGCCTCGCCCGCGAAGCGGGCTACCCGCACACGCTCTCCTACGAAGTCGACTCGCTCGACTACACCTCGCCGGGAGCCGCAGCCGTCACCCGCAACGTCCTGGCCGGAGTCGGCCCCGGCTCCATCGTGAGCCTGCACTTCGGTTACGCCGACACGGTCGCCGCCCTCCCCGCCCTCCTGCACGAACTCGACCGCCGCGGCCTGCGCGCGGTCACCACCACGGAGCTGCTGAGCTGATGCTGACGCCACCCTCCCCCCTGCACCGCGTCCTGACCGCCGGCGCCGCCCTCACCACGCTCGCCGTCCTCGCGGGCTGCGGCGGCCCCTCCCGGGACCACGCCGACGAAGCCCTCGGCAGCAAGGCCGCCGTCCAGCCCGCCCCGGCGAAGAAGAAGACGGTCCAGGGCCTGCCCGGCATGCCCCCGTTGCTGGACCCGACGGACGTCTACGCCGCCGACCGGCCGAACCGGCTCTCCCCGGTGGTCAAGGACTTCCCGTCCCGCGTCTATGTGCCCAACACCAACTCCAACACGGTCTCGGTGATCGACCCGAAGACATATCGGGTCATCGAGACGATCCCGGTCGGCGCCCAGCCCCAACACGTCGTCCCCTCCTGGGACATGAAGACCCTGTGGGTCAACAACGACAAGGGCAACACGCTCACGCCGATCGACCCGAAGACCGGCAGGGCGGGCAAGCCGGTCGACGTGCACGACCCGTACAACCTCTACTTCACACCCAACGGCAAGTACGCCGTCGTGATGGCATCCCTCGACCGCGAACTGGTCTTCCGCGACGCGCACACCATGAAGCGCGTCAAGACGGAACCGGTGAGCTGCTACGGCGTCAACCATGCCGACTTCTCCCCGGACGGCCGCTACTTCATCGTGTCCTGCGAGTTCAGCGGCGAACTCCTCAAGGTCGACACCGAGCGGATGAAGGTGATCGGCCAGCAGAAGCTGCCGTACCACGGAGCGATGCCGCAGGACGTGAAGATCTCCCCGGACGGCAAGAAGTTCTACATCGCCGACATGATGGCCGACGGCGTGTGGGTCCTGGACGGCGACAAGTTCACCCGGCCGACCCTGCTGCACACGGGCAAGGGCTGCCACGGCCTGTACGTCAGCCGGGACTCGCGCGAGATGTACATCTCCAACCGCGGCGAAGGCACCATCTCCATCTTCGACTTCACCCAGGACCGTCTCACCAAGAAGTGGCGCCTGCCCGCCGGGGGCAGCCCCGACATGGGCGGCGTCTCGGCGGACGGCAAGGTCCTGTGGCTCTCCGGCCGCTACAACGCGGAGGTGTACGCCATCGACACCCGCACCGGCGTCCAGCTCGCCCGGATCCCCGTCGGCAGCGGTCCCCACGGCCTCGCGGTGTATCCCCAGCCCGGCCGCTACTCGCTCGGCCACACCGGCATCTTCCGTTAGGACGGCGCCTGTTGAATGCCACGTCTGACACGCCGTCGTACGGGTGATGGTCCATGGCCCGTCGCCGCGGAACCGCGATCGTGCTCCCCATGATCACAACTCGCCCGCGGCGGCGGGCCGCTGCCGTCGCCCTGTCCCTCACGGCCGTGCTCGCGACGACCGCCGCGACGCCCGCCGCTCCCGCCGCCAGGGCGGCCGCGCCCGTCTGCCCTCAGTTCACCGACCCGCTCAAGGCCGCCGCCGACCGTCGCGTGGACGTCGACCGCATCACGCCGCAACCGGTCTGGCGCAAGACCTGCGACACCCTGTACCGCACCGACACCCGCGGCCCGGCGACCGTCTTCGAGCAGGGCTTCTACCCGAAGGACGTCGTCGCCGGGCAGTACGACATCGAGAACCACGTCCTGGTCGACCAGCCCTCGCCGTACGTGTCGACGACGTACGACCACGACCTCTACAAGACCTCGGACAAATCCGGCTTCCACTACTACATCGACGCTCCCGGCGGTGTGGACGTCAACAAGACCATCGGTGACACGCACCGCAGGGCGGGCCAGGTCGAGGTCGCGTTCCCCGGCGGGATCGCGCGCCAGTACGTCATCGGCGTCTGTCCGGTCGACACGAGGACCAGGACCGAGATCATGAGCGACTGCGTGAGCAACCCGCACTACGAGCCCTGGCACTGACGGTCCGGCACGGGCACGAGGCCGTCGCCGCGTTCCGAGGTCGGGACGCGCTGAGCGGCGCCTCCGCTCCGACGGGACGGTGACCGGCCGACGGGAACGCCCGCAGACCGCGGGCGTTCCCCGGCGCCACCCGCGCCCAGACCGGCTCGTCGGCGAGGTGGAGCGCCGCCGACGCGAGCGCCCGGCCCAGCCCCGGTGCCGTACGTCCTCGTCCACCCCGACCGCGATCTCCAGGCGGCCCCGATCCCGCGCCCGAGGACGAGGACCCCGCCGTCCGCGGCCCACGCCCGCACGCCGTCGCGCCGCTTGCGGGACCCGGCGACCCGGGGATGACCGGGGTCGGCCAGCTCCGTGAGCGCGAGGGCCGGGGGGCCGGGAAGGGGAGTGCCGACGGACAGCAGGTCGATCGTGTCGTTGGGCCGCCCCGTCCGCTCCATGAACGCGGCGAGGAACCGGGGATTCATGGTCGTGGCGAGCGCGTCGCACGGGACGGCCTCCAGCGCCGCGCGCACCCACCCGTCGTCCTCGTCGGTGAAGACGACGGAGTGCGCGGTGAAGGCGAGGACCCCGGCGTCGAGGGGGGAGTGCGGGGGTACGACGGTGGTGGCGCCGTCGGGCGGCGGGAAGAAGCCACGGGCCGCCGCGTCCAGAATGTCGCGCAGAGCGCCGGGCATGACCGTCCCCCACCGCTTGAGTCTCCACCGACTGGAAGGCCCAGACTCGCAGACATGATCGAAGACGGCACCGGCCTTTTCACCATCGGGCGCCTGGCCCGCAGCACCGGCCTGTCCGTCCGCACCATCCGCTACTGGTCGGACGAGGGCGCGCTGCCCCCGGTGGCCCGGTCCGCGGGCGGCTACCGCCTGTACGACGCCGGGTCCGTGGCCCGCCTGGAGCTGATCCGCACCCTGCGCGAGCTCGGGCTGGGGCTCGACGACGTGCGCCGGGTGCTGGCGGGCGAGACGACGGTGGCGGAGGTGGCGGCCGCGCACGTGGCCGCGCTGGACGCGCAGATCAGGTCGCTGAAGGTGACCCGGGCGGTGCTGTCGACCGTGGCGCGACGCGGCTCGACCGCGGAGGAGATGACACTCATGAACAAGTTGGCGCGGCTCTCGGCCGCCGAACGCGGGCGCATCATCGACGACTTCATGGAGGAGACCTTCGGAGGCCTGGACACCGCGGACCCCGACATCCGTACCCGGATGCGGTTCAGCATCGGCGATCTTCCGGACGACCCGGCCCCCGAGCAGGTGGACGCCTGGGTGGAACTGGCCGAGCTGATCCAGGACCGGGGCTTCCGCGCCCGGATGCGCGAGATGATCGAGTTCAACGCGGCGGACCGGGGGCCGGACGTGGCGCCGGGCACGTCCCTGTGGTTCATGAGCCGGCTGGTGCAACTGGCGGGCGAGGCGCTGGAGCGGGGCGTCGACCCCGCGTCGCCGGAGGCGGACACGGTGCTGAGCGGGCTCCTCGGCGACGCCGACCGGGCCGCCGTACTGGCGCGCATGGAGTCCGCGGCACACGCCGAGATGGCCCGCTTCCGGGAGCTGAGCGCGCTGGTACGCGGCATGGACCCGCTCTCGGCGTACCGCGAGGAGTTCGCCTGGGTGGTCGCCGCACTGCGCGCTCGCGCGGACCGTTAATGTGACCTCCGTACACAAGGCAGCAACGCACGCAGTGATGCACGACGAAGGGGCGGATCGGTGGCCGACATCGAGGAAGCACGCAAGCAGTTCGAGCGGATCGATACGGACGGTGACGGGTTCATCACCGCAGCCGAGTTCAAGTCCGCTCTCGCCCAGGGCGGCGACTGGAACGTCACCGAGTCGGTGGCGGAGGCCCTCATCGCCAGCCGCGACCTCAACGGCGACAAGCTCCTCTCGTTCGACGAGTTCTGGGCCCACCTGAACAAGTGACGTCTGCCGAAGGGGCGTCCACCGGTCTTCCGGCGGGCGCCCCTTCAGCGTGCCGGAACCCATCGGCGGGCCCGGAAGCCCGGCGGTCCGGGCCCGGTGACCGCGGTCCGGTGATCCGGTGATCCGGTGACGGTCACCCGAATACGGCACGTCCTGGAATAGGGCATCCGCCTCCGGGGTTGGTGATGCCCATCAGGAGCATCCACCCCGGAAGGGTCTGTCTCTCATGAAGATCGGCATCATCGGCGCGGGCAACATCGGCGGCAACCTCACCCGGCGGCTCACCGCCGTCGGTCACGACGTCTCCGTCGCCAACTCCCGCGGCCCCCACACGCTCACCGAGCTCGCCGAAGAGACCGGGGCGACCCCCGTCACGGTCGAGGAGGCGGCACGGGGCGCCGACGTCGTGATCGTCACGATCCCGCTCAAGGCCGTGCCGGACCTGCCGGACGGCGTCCTGGACGGGGCCGCCGAGGGCGCCGCCGTCATCGACACCGGCAACTACTACCCCCAGCAGCGCGACGGCAGGATCGCCGGGATCGAGGACGACGGCCTCACCGAGAGCCGCTGGACCGCCCGGCAGCTCGGCCACACGGTCGTCAAGGCCTTCAACGGCACCTACGCCCAGGACATTCTGGACCGTGCCCGTCCGGCCGGTGCCCCCGACCGCATGGCCCTCCCGGTGGCCGGCGACGACGAGGCGGCGAAGCGGCGCGTGCGCGACCTGATCGACGAGATCGGCTTCGACACCGTCGACGCCGGCGGCCTGGACGACTCCTGGCGCCAGCAGCCCGACACCCCCGTCTACGGTCTCCAGGAAGGCATCGACGCGGTGACGAAGGCGCTGGCGGAGGCATCCCCGGAGCGCACGCCGGCCTTCCGCGGATAACCGCTGCGGCCGTACGGCTGCCGACCGCGTACACCGGCCGGCAGCCGTGGGGAGGTCAGACGATCTCCAGGGGCCGGTGCGGCCCGTCCGGAAGTTCCATCGCCACGCCGTCGCCGGGCCGCACCACTCCGCCGACGAGGACGACACTCATGATCCCGGACCTGAACCGGGCCTTCCCGTCCTCTCCCCGCCCGACGACCTGCTTCAGGAGCCCCTTCTCGAAGGTGTCGATCTGGGCGCAGGGGTTCCGCAGCCCGGTCACCTCGACGACGGCCACCCCCCCGAGGCGCAGCCGCGTCCCCGTGGGCAGCCCCAGCAGGTCTATCCCCCGGGTGGTGACGTTCTCCCCGAGCTGACCGGCCGCGACCTCGAAACCGGCCTCCCGCACCTCGGCGAACAGCTCCTCGTGGATGAGGTGCACCTGCCGCAGGTTCACCTGTGACGGGTCCTTCTCCATCCGGAAGCGGTGCTTGACCGTCGTCCCGGCGTGCACGTCCCCCTCCACGCCGAGCCCGGCGAGCAGGGTGACGCTCTCCCGGTTCGGCTTGGTGAACGAGTACGTCCCGCTGCTGCTGACCGCCGTGACCGTCCCACCCATGTGATCGCTCCCCGTTCGTCCGGCCGCTGGTCGCCCCGGTGACCAGCGGAATCGTAAGCCTGTCCGTCGCGGGAGCGGGGACGGGGGGCGGTCCCGATGGTGCCTAGGCCGCTGAGACCGCCTTGGCCGCCGGGATCTCGGGAGCGTGGGGGTAGGCGGCCGACCGGTGCTGGAAGGAGAGGATCTTCGGGTTCTGGACGACCCCGTCGCGGATCTCGATGGCCTTGGCGACCGTGACGTCGGCGTCCCATGCCGCGGGGCCGCTCATGACCTTGCGCAGATAGGGAAGCAGCGCCTCGCTGATCTCCCAGGTGGCGGAGTTCCACAGGTGGGACGGGCTGTGATCCACCGCGTAGTAGTGGCAGCCCGAGCCCACCATGGGCATGGGGTCGCCGAAGGTGGTCGGGCGGGCCCACGCGAAGCCCATGCCCTCGTCGCAGGCGACGTCGATGAAGAAGGTCCCCGGCCGGAACAGGGCGAGTTCCTCGTCGGTGACGAACGTGAGCGGAGCGTCGGTGTCCTGGAGAATGCAGTTGACGATGATGTCGAACCCGGCCAGGTACTCCGCCAGCGGCACGGAACCGGCCGCGGTGACCGCCTGCAGGCGCGACGGATCGTCCTCCTGCTCCTGGAAGTGCCCCATCACGACCGAGGGCATCGGCGAGGCCACCGCCGCGGCGGCCCGCTGGGTGAGCACCGTGACGTCGGAGACGCCCATGGCGCCCAGACCCGTGACCGCTCCACGCGCCGTGGCGCCGAAGCTGATGACCGCCGCGCGCAGGCGGCGTCCGTAGCTGCCGGTCAGCCCGCCGAGCTGCAGGGCGTGCAGCACCGAGCAGTAGCCCGCGAGCTCATTGTTCTTGTGGAACACATGGACGCTGAAGGCGCCCGTGGAGGTCCAGTGGTTCATGGCTTCCCAGGCGATCAGGGTCAGCCGCCGGTCGATGCCGATCTGCGTCATCTTCTCGTCCTGCACACAGTGCGGCCATCCCCACAGCACCTGACCCTCGCGCAGCTCGGCGATGTCGTCGTGCAGGGGCTTGGGCAGCAGCATGATGTCGCACTCGGCGACGAGCTGCTCGCGGGTGCGCAGGCCGGCCACGAGTGGTCGCAGCGCGTCGTCGGCGACGCCGAACCGTTCGCCGTAGCCGTGTTCGAGGAAGATCTTCTCACGGACGTCCGGGGCTATCCGGTCGAGGTGGCGAGGGTGCAGCGGCAGGCGGAACTCGTTCTCCTTGCGGGAGGAGGCGAGTACTCCGAGACTCATCAGACTCATGTGGGGCGGCTCATCTCTGGCCGGACGCGATGTGCTCCGGCCTTGCCGTTCCCCGAGGGCGACGCCGAAATGGATGACGGCGTGCGAGGTGCGCTCGGTACGGCCACGGTACTCCGGTTCCGGCCGCGGATCGCCCGGCGTCCGTCCGGGACCGACGGGTCCGCCGGTCCCCGGGACCGGGGCGCGGGGCGCTCCCGTGGCCTCCGCGTCGACGATCTCTAGGCGCTGCCGGCCCACGCGCGCAGCGCGGCCTTGCTCGCGAAGTTCGCGACGTCCTTGTCCACCGGCTCGTCGGTGTGCTGGTGGAATCGCCACTTCGCCTTGACGCGGGGTTCGCCGGCGGTGACGTAGTCGGCGATCCAGAGGCCGTCGCCGGCGTACGCGGTGGTGTCGACGTTCAGCCAGAAGTTCCGGTTGGCGTAGAGCAGCACGCGGTGGTCCGGTCGGAGCTCCTTCACCTTGCGGATGAAGCGGTCCTTCTCCGCGTTGCTCGCGTGGGTTCCGTCGCCCGTGGTCTCCCAGTCGACGGCGAGCAGGTCGCCCGCCTTCTCGGGGGCCTTGCTCAGGAAGTACGCGGCCTGGGCGGTGATGTTGCCCGGCCACAGGAAGTGGTAGAAGCCCACCACACAGCCCGCGTCACGGGCCGTCTTCACCTGCGCGGTGAGCTTCGGGTTGACGTACGAGCGGCCTTCCGTCGCCTTGACGAAGACGAAGGAGAGGCCGGCGGTGCTGTACGCGGACGACTGGTAGGCGCTGACGTCGATGCCTCGCAGCATGGATGGAGCCTCCGTGCGTGGGGGACGGGCCGTGTGGGGTGACGGCCGGTGTTCGTGGGGGAACAACCACCTTTCAACTGCCCGCACTTCGCCCGCTCCACCCTCGCACGGCTGTCCGGCGCGCACGCCCCGCGCCTCCCGGGGCCGGGCCGCCGAGGCGGCGGCCGGCACCCTGCGGGCCGGGTCAGGGCCTGGTCGTCAGCACTCGATGATGTTGACCGCCAGCCCGCCCCGGGCCGTCTCCTTGTACTTCACGCTCATGTCGGCGCCGGTCTCCTTCATGGTCTTGATGACCTTGTCGAGGGAGACCATGTGGGAGCCGTCGCCGCGCATGGACATCCTGGCCGCCGTGACGGCCTTCACCGCGGCCATGCCGTTGCGCTCGATGCAGGGGATCTGGACCAGGCCGCCGACCGGGTCGCAGGTCAGGCCGAGGTTGTGCTCCATGCCGATCTCGGCGGCGTTCTCGACCTGCTCGGGGCTTCCGCCGAGCACCTCGGCGAGCGCGCCGGCCGCCATCGAGCAGGCCGAGCCGACCTCGCCCTGGCAGCCGACCTCGGCGCCCGAGATGGAGGCGTTCTCCTTGAAGAGCATGCCGATGGCTCCGGCCGCGAGCAGGAACCGTACGACACCCTCCTCGTCGGCGCCCGGCACGAAGTTGATGTAGTAGTGCAGGACCGCCGGGATGATGCCCGCCGCGCCGTTGGTAGGGGCGGTGACCACCCGTCCGCCCGCCGCGTTCTCCTCGTTGACCGCCATCGCGTAGAGGGTGATCCACTCCATCGCGTGGGCCAGCGGGTCGCCCTCGGCGCGCAGCTGGCGGGCCGAGTGGGCGGCGCGGCGGCGGACCCTGAGGCCGCCCGGCAGGATGCCCTCGCGAGCCATACCGCGCGAGACGCACGCCTGCATCACGCGCCAGATGCCGAGGAGCCCTTCGCGGATCTCCTCCTCGGTGCGCCAGGCCCGCTCGTTCTCCAGCATCAGGGCGGAGATCGACAGGCCGGTCTCCTTCGTGAGCCGCAGCAGCTCGTCGCCCGTGCGGAACGGGTACTTCAGGACCGTGTCGTCGAGCTTGATGCGGTCCTCGCCGACCGCGTCCTCGTCGACCACGAAGCCGCCGCCGACCGAGTAGTACGTCTTCTCCAGGACGAGCTCGCCCGAGGCGTCGTACGCGAAGATCGTCATGCCGTTCGCGTGGTACGGCAGGGTCTTGCGGCGGTGCAGGACCAGGTCGTCGTCGAAGGAGAAGTCGATCTCGTGCTCGCCGAGCAGGTTGATCCGGCCGGACGACTTGATCTGCTCCACGCGGTCGTCCGCGCCCTCCACGTCGACCGTGCGGGGCGAGGCGCCCTCCAGGCCGAGCAGCACCGCCTTGGGGGTGCCGTGACCGTGGCCGGTCGCGCCCAGGGAGCCGTACAGCTCGGCGCGTATCGCCGTGACCGGGGTCAGCAGTTCTTCGTTGCGCAGCCGCCGGGCGAACATGCGCGCGGCGCGCATCGGGCCCACCGTGTGGGAGCTGGACGGGCCGATGCCGATCGAGAACAGGTCGAAGACCGAGATGGCCACGGGAACTCCTTGCTGGTTTCGCCGGACGCCGTTGTCCGACGGAGGTGGTGCGGGACTGCATGGAACGGGGCACCGCGCGCTGCTTCCAGTGTGCGCGGTGCCCCGGACGTCTGTACGAAAAATACCGTACGAACGAAAACGTACGACAAATAGCGTACGAAACTACTTCAGGCCGGGGTACAACGGGTGCTTGTCGGCCAGAGCGGACACCCGGCTCTTCAGGGACTCCTCGTCGTACGACGGCTTCAGCGCCTCGGCGATGATGTCCGCGACCTCGGTGAAGTCCTCGGCCGTGAAGCCGCGGGTGGCGAGGGCGGGCGTGCCGATGCGCAGGCCGGAGGTGACCATCGGCGGGCGGGGGTCGTTCGGGATGGCGTTGCGGTTGACCGTGATGCCGACCTCGTGGAGACGGTCCTCGGCCTGCTGCCCGTCCAGCGCGGAGTTGCGCAGGTCGACCAGGACCAGGTGCACGTCCGTGCCGCCGGACAGGACGTCCACGCCCACGGCCTTCACGTCGTCCTGGACCAGGCGCTCGGCCAGGATGCGCGCGCCGTCCAGCGTGCGCTGCTGGCGCTCCTTGAAGTCGTCGGAGGCGGCGACCTTGAAGGAGACGGCCTTGGCGGCGATCACGTGCTCCAGCGGACCGCCCTGCTGACCCGGGAAGACCGCGGAGTTGATCTTCTTGGCCAGCTCGGCCGTCGAGAGGATCACGCCACCGCGGGGACCGCCGAGGGTCTTGTGGGTGGTCGTCGTGACGACGTGGGCGTGCGGCACCGGGTTCGGGTGCAGCCCCGCGGCCACCAGGCCGGCGAAGTGCGCCATGTCGACCATGAGGTACGCGCCGACCTCGTCGGCGATCCGGCGGAACTCGGCGAAGTCCAGCTGCCGTGGGTAGGCGGACCAGCCGGCCACGATCAGCTTCGGCCGGGACTCCTTGGCGAGGCGCTCGACCTCGGCCATGTCGACCTGACCGGTCTCGTCGCTCACGTGGTACGCGACCACGTTGTAGAGCTTGCCGGAGAAGTTGATCTTCATGCCGTGGGTGAGGTGCCCGCCGTGCGCGAGGTTCAGACCCATGATCGTGTCGCCCGGCTTGAGCAGCGCGAACATCGCGGCCGCGTTGGCCTGGGCGCCCGAGTGCGGCTGCACGTTGGCGTGCTCGGCGCCGAACAGCGCCTTGACGCGGTCGATGGCGATCTGCTCGATCACGTCGACGTGCTCGCAGCCGCCGTAGTAGCGGCGGCCCGGGTAGCCCTCGGCGTACTTGTTGGTCAGGACCGAGCCCTGGGCCTCCATGACCGCGACCGGAGCGAAGTTCTCCGAGGCGATCATCTCCAGGGTGGACTGCTGGCGGTGCAGCTCGGCGTCGACGGCGGCGGCGACGTCCGGGTCCAGCTCGTGAAGCGGGGTGTTCAGAATCGACATGCGGTGACTCCTCAGCCGGCGGTGAAGGCGGTGTACTCGTCGGCGGACATCAGGTCCTCGGGCTGGTCCGCGACGCGGACCTTGAACAGCCAGCCGCCCTCGAAGGGCGCGGAGTTCACCAGCGACGGGTCGTCCACCACGTCCTGGTTGGCCTCGACGACCTCGCCATTGACCGGGGAGTACAGGTCGCTGACCGACTTGGTCGACTCCAGCTCGCCGCAGGACTCGCCCGCGGTGACCGTGTCACCGACCTCCGGGAGCTGGGCGTAGACGACATCGCCGAGCGCGTTGGCCGCGAACTCGGTGATGCCGACCGTCGCGACGCCGTCCTCGGCGACGGACAGCCACTCGTGCTCCTTGCTGTAGCGCAGCTGCTGGGGGTTGCTCATGGCCTGAATTCTCCTGTACGCGGTGGAGTGCTGATGAAGGGAAGCGTGGGTGACCCGGGCGGATGTGCGCAGGGTCACTTCGGGCGCGCGACGGGGCCGACGGTCACGGCCGGCGCCTGACGGGCGTCCGTGTCATGTCCGGCCTTTGCGGACCAGTGTCACTTCTGGCGCTTGTAGAACGGCAGCGCCACGACCTCGTACGGTTCGTGACTGCCCCGGATGTCCACGCCGACACCGGCGGTGCCCGGCGCCGCGTGCGCGGCGTCGACGTACGCCATCGCGATCGGCTTGCCCAGCGTGGGGGAGGGGGCGCCGGAGGTGATCTCACCGATCACCTTGCCGTCGGCGACGACGGGATACCCGGCGCGCGGCACACGACGGCCCTCGGCGATCAGCCCGACCAGCACGCGCGGCGGCTCGGAAGCGGCACGCTCGGCGGCTTCGGTCAGGGCCTCGCGCCCCACGAAGTCGCCTTCCTTCTCGAACTTCACGACCCGCCCGAGGCCGGCGTCGAAGGGGGTCAGCGCGGTGGTCAGCTCGTGCCCGTACAGCGGCATGCCCGCCTCCAGGCGCAGCGTGTCGCGGCACGACAGACCGCAGGGGACCAGCCCGGCCGGGGTGCCCGCGTCGGTCAGCGCCTGCCACACCTTCTCGGCGTCGGCGGGCGCCACGAACAGCTCGAAGCCGTCCTCGCCGGTGTAGCCGGTGCGGGCGATCAGGGCCGGAACTCCGGCCACCGTGCCCGGCAGGCCCGCGTAGTACTTCAGACCGTCGAGGTCCGCGTCGGTGACCGCCTTGAGGATGCCGGGGGACTCGGGCCCCTGCACGGCGATCAGCGCGTAGGCGTCACGGTCGTCGCGCACGACCGCGTCGAAACCGGCGGCGCGCCCGGTCAGCGCGTCCAGCACCACCTGGGCGTTGGAGGCGTTGGCGACGACCATGTAGTGAGAAGACCCGGCCTCGTGCTCGGCGAGCCGGTAGACGATCAGGTCGTCCAGGATGCCGCCGTCCTCCTGGCAGATCATCGTGTAGCGGGCGCGGCCGACGCCGACGGTGGCGATGTTGCCGACCAGCGCGTGGTTCAGGAGATCCGCCGCCTGCGGGCCGGTGACGGTGATCTCGCCCATGTGGGAGAGATCGAAGAGGCCTGCCTTCGTACGGACGGCGACGTGCTCGTCGCGCTCGGAGGCGTAGCGCAGGGGCATGTCCCAGCCCGCGAAGTCGGTCATCGTCGCGCCGAGCGAGCGATGCAGGGCATCGAGCGCGGTGTGACGGGGTGCGTTGCTGCTCATCGGTCTGGCTCCCAAGGCATGACGGCGAGGTCGTTCCTCCCCATCTGTCATCGGAACCTGAGAGGTTCATCAGTACCCCACGAAATGGTGGTCCTGACTTGCACCTTGGGTGGAGCCACTGGTCAGCGGCCCGCTTTTCAGATGTGCCTCGCCCGCGCGGTAACGGGGCCTGAGAGATTCAAGGGAGGGACTTGCTCCTTCGGCGCCCGGGTACACGTACCCAGGACTCTCCCGCGCGGATTCAAGCGGCCGGTATGCAGTTGGCGCGGCCATCATTGCACGCGCTGTCCGATCCCGGCAGTCCGCCATCTGTAACCGGCCTGTGGCAGTCCGCGCACCGAAACAGGAAGCGCCGGGCATTGCCCTCTCTTTACACTCGACGGGGATGGGACTCCACATCCATGGGGAGGACGGTCACGGTGAACAGGACCAGGGCGTACGCGACGACCTCGGGTCTCGCGCTGCCGGAGCAGCCCGGCGCGACGGCCAGGGAGGCGCGCGGCCCGCTTCCGGCGGTCGTCGTCCGCGACCTCCGCGACCGGGCGGGCCACAGCCCGCACGGTCTCCGCTTCGGGGCGGGCGACCTCGTCGTGGTCACGGGACTGCCCGGCAGCGGCAAGTCGACGCTGATGCGGCGGGCCGTGAAGGGCGCGCGCGTCGACTCGCAGGACACCCGCGACCGCTGGGACGGCCGGATGGCCCGCCTGCTGCCCTACGCGGTCTACCGCCCCCTCGTCCGCCTCTCGCACTACGCCGGCCTGCGCCGCGCGCTGCGCGGCGGCGGCGGAGTCGTCGTGCACGACTGCGGCACGCAGGCCTGGGTGCGCCGCTGGCTCGCCCGCGAGGCCCGGCGCCGGGGCGGCGCACTGCACCTGCTGCTGCTCGACGTCACGCCGGACACCGCGCTGGACGGCCAGCGCGAGCGCGGCCGGGGCGTCTCGCGCTATGCCTTCGCGCGCCATCGCGGCGCGATCACCCGGCTGCTGCGTTCCGTCGAGAAGGGCGGCCTGCCCGAGGGCTGCGGTTCGGCGGTGCTCATCGACCGGGACGCGGCGGACGTGCTGCGCAGGATCGACTTCGGCCACTGACCGGTCGCGGTGGCCCATTAACCTTTTGCCGGAACAGTGGTTCGAAGCAGGCGGTAGACAGATGGACTTCCCGGCACAGGCGCACCCCCACCCGCACGGCGGTTGGCCCGGCAACGAGCTGGAGGAGGTGCTGTCCGCCTCCCTCGGCGTACCCGCGGGGCCCTCGTCGGGCGCCCGCATCGTCGAGGTGCTCGGCCGCAGCTTCGTCTGGGTGCCGCTGCCCAACGGCGGCGGCCCGCAGAGCGGCCCGCTCGATCTGCCCACGATGGAGCTCGAGGGCCAGGTGTACGTCCCCGTCTTCAGCTCCGAGGAGCAGTTCCGCCAGGTCACCGGCGGACACATGTCGTACACGATCGCGCCCGCCGTGGAGTTCGCCCGCGGACTTCCACCGCAGGTCGGCATCGCGGTCAACCCGGACGGCGTGGTCGGCGTACCGCTGCCGCCGATGGCCGTCGCCGAACTGTGCCGGGCCGGGCGGACCCCGCTCGACGGGCCGGCCAGCGGTGGCCGGGTGCGGCTCTTCGAGCCCGACTGGCAGGAGGACCCGGTGGACTTCCTGGCGGCGGCCTCGGCCGAGTTCGCCGGGACCGGCGTCGTCCTGAGCGCCCGTCGCTGCCTGGCCAGCATCGAGGGTGACGATCCGGTCATGTTCATCGGCGTCGAACTCTCGCTGTGGGAGGGCGAGGCCCGCACGCTTCCCCTCGACGCCCTCGGCCGTGCCCTCGGCCGCGTTCCGATGAACATTCCGGTGAACCTGGTTCTCCTCGACGTGACGCAGGACCCGGTGGGCGACTGGATGCGGGCCCAGGTGCGCCCCTTCTACCAGCACGGTCACTGAACGACGCGGTCCCGAGGGTGCGCGGGGGACCGTGCGCCCGGCCGCCGACGGCCCGCGGCCTCCCCCGCGCGGTGCGTCTCGGCTCTCGGCTGCTTCCCCCGGCGGAGCGCGATCCCCGCATAAGCTGGTTTCATGGCCCGGTCGAGGTGTTGACGCACGTTCGTAACCGGTGCCTCGGGTGTATTGGATGAGTTGGTCGTGAATTGTTCGCGAAGGGGCGGTTGAGGTGAGCGCGTCGGGCACGGCCGCGGCCGGGCAGGTCGAGCACATGCTGCGCCAGGTGACGCCCGGGCGTTACGACGCCTACGAGGCGCTCCTTCGCGCGCTCGCGACGCCGTCGTCCGGCCAGGTATGGATGCTCCTGTGGCACGGCCAGGCCGGCTCCCCGGACGCCCAGTACGGGAACATGCAGGTGGACGGCTTCGGGTACGCGCCTTGCGTCACCTCCGCCCAGGAACTCTCGGCCAGCGGCTGGAACCGCTCGTACGAGGTGGTGGACGGGCTGGATGTCGCCCGCACCCTGTACGCCGACCACTTCGGCCTCTGGCTCAACCCGCACGCCCCCGGCGGCGGCCTGGGCATCCCCTGGCTGGATCTGCGCCGGATCGCCACGGGCCTGGAGCGGCAGCCCGCCGGCCCGCTCCGGCTCTCCGAACCCGGCATCGAGATCCCGCAGTTCTACGCCCTGCTCACCCAGAACGCCCATCTCACCCCGGCCGTACGCTCGTTGCGCCGTGCCTGGGTCCAGCCCACGCTCGGGGCCCCGTATCTCGCCATCGGCCTTGACGTGTACGACACTTCACCGCCCGCCGTCGACTCGGTGCGGGCGATGATGCAGCAGTCCATCGGCGCGGTCCCGGACGGCCTGCCCGTCTCCACCGTCGCGATGTCGGACGAGTTCGACCCGGTCGCGATGTGGCTGCGTGCCAACGCCCGGCCGTTCTACGACCGTGAGGCGCACGCGGCTCCGGTCCGCGGGTACGGTGGCCCGTCGCCGCGCGGCGCCGCTTACTGACCGGACCACGCGCCGAAGAATCCCTCGACGCGATCGGCCTGACGTCGGAGCAGGAACGCCGCCCCTCCTCGACATGGGTGGGGGCGGCGCCTGTCTGCCGGCGCCACACGGCAGACGACGGACCTGCTCCGTGGCCGTTTCTGCAGGGCCGAGCTGCTGCGCTATCGCGTG
This sequence comes from Streptomyces sp. NPDC060027, assembly GCF_042737005.1. Taxonomy (NCBI): domain Bacteria; kingdom Bacillati; phylum Actinomycetota; class Actinomycetes; order Kitasatosporales; family Streptomycetaceae; genus Streptomyces; species Streptomyces sp. NPDC060027. Next base: position 11,515 of record NZ_JBHWVI010000052.1, on the reverse strand, counting down.
CTCATGCCAATCCTTGCCATGACTTACGTCTCCTTATGGCGTCGAAGGTTTCTTGGATGGCGAAGCGTGGCCAATCCTGATCCATGGACGGCCGGAACAGGCCGTGTGGTGATTTGGTGCAAACGTGAGCGATATTGCCCAACTCTGCACCGGTATGTCCCGATTGCGGCAGTTCGATCCTTGATATCCGCCGTCCGGATAACGGAACCTCCCTGATGGCATCACGTTTGCGCATCCATTCACCGTCAAGTCTGGCAACAGATCGCCCAATCATTGAAGACTTCCGGCTCCAGGGGTTTAACCCCTGAGTACTACGGACTGATCACGCCGCTACAGCGGCAAGTGTGGGCCGGCTACCGCCGGTTGAGAGGGGTCCCTGCCAGATGACGGCACCATTGCACGAGCCGACGGCTGAAGTCGCGCCGAGCGCGGCCGAGGAGGCGGCACTTACCGGCTCCGCCGAGGCGAAGGCGGTACAAGGACGTTCCCTCGGCCGCATCGCCTGGGAGCGCCTGAAGCGGGACAAGCTGGCCCTGACGGGCGGCCTCGTGGTGCTCGTGCTGATCCTGGTCGCGATCTTCGCGCCGTTGATCACGAGCCTGGTCGGGCAGGACCCCGAGACCCACCACGAAAACCTGATCGACCCGCTCTTCTCGACCCCCGTCGGGTCCTACGGCGGGATCAGCGGTGACCATCTGCTCGGTGTCGAACCGGTCAGCGGTCGCGACATCTTCGCCCGGATCGTCTACGGCGCCCAGGTCTCACTCCTGGTCGGCTTCCTGTCGGCCCTGGTCGCAGTGGTGCTCGGCACCATCCTCGGCGTGCTCGCCGGCTACTTCGGCGGCTGGCTGGACGCGCTCATCAGCCGCGTGATGGACGGTCTGCTGGCCTTCCCGCAGCTGCTCTTCATCATCGCGCTCGTGTCGGTCATGCCGAACGAGATGCTGGGCCTGACGGGTACGGGCGTCCGCCTGTTCGTCATGATCCTGGTGATCGGCTTCTTCGGCTGGCCCTACGTCGGACGCGTGGTGCGGGGTCAGACGCTCTCCATGCGTGAGCGCGAGTACGTCGAGGCCGCGCGCAGTCTCGGCGCCGGGCGGTTCTACATCCTGTTCAAGGAGCTGCTGCCCAACCTGGTCGCGCCGATCATCGTGTACACGACGATGATGATCCCGACCAACATCCTCACCGAGGCGGCGCTCAGCTTCCTGGGCGTGGGCGTCAAGCCGCCCTCGGCCTCTTGGGGACAGATGCTCTCCTCCGCGATCGATTACTACGACTCGGACCCGATGTACATGGTCATTCCGGGTGTAGCGATCTTCATCACCGTGCTCTCCTTCAACCTCTTCGGCGACGGCGTACGCGATGCGCTCGACCCGAAGGGTTCCCGCTGAACTGCCGTACCCCCGGGCCCGTCACCTATCGGACGGGCCGCTACACACACGGAGGATCCGAGTGATTACCCAACGCACCACAGGGCGGCGCAAGCAGGCCGTGGCCGCCGCAGCGGTGGTCGCTGCACTGCTGTCCACGGCGGCGTGCGGCGGCGGCGACGACAACGAGGGCGGTGGCTCGAAGAACGGCGCGCCCGGCTTCGACGCTGCGAACAACAAGGTCGCTCAGGCCTCCCTCGCGAAGAAGGGCGGCACGCTGAAGTTCGCGGGCGTCCAGGACGCCGACTCGTGGGACACCACGCGCGGCTACTACGGCTTCGCCTGGAACTTCATGCGGTACTACAGCCGCACCCTGGTGACCGGTAACGCCGAGCCCGGTGCCGCCGGCGCCAAGCTCACGCCGGACCTCGCCACCAGCACGGGCAAGGTCACCGACGACGGCAAGACCTACACGTACACGCTGCGTGACGGCGTGACGTGGGAGGACGGCAAGCCGATCACCTCCAAGGACATCAAGTACGGCATCGAGCGCCAGTGGGCGCAGGACGTTCTGTCCGGCGGTCCGGTCTACCTGAAGGACATCCTCGACCCCAAGGGCGAGTACAAGGGTCCCTACAAGGACAAGTCCGCGGACAAGCTCGGCCTCAAGGCGATCGAGACGCCGGACGACAAGACCATCGTCTTCAAGCTTCCGCAGGCCAACTCGGACTTCGAGGACATCCTCGCGCTGGCCTCGTCCGCGCCGGTCCGTCAGGACAAGGACACCAAGTCCAAGTACGGCCTGAAGCCGTTCTCGTCCGGCCCGTACAAGTTCGACTCGTACACGCCGAACAAGAGCCTCAAGCTGGTCCGCAACCCGGAGTGGAAGGCGTCCTCGGACCCGATCCGCAAGGCCTACCCGGACGCGATATCGCTGACGCTGTTCACCAACGCCAACGACATGGACCAGCGTCTGATCAACGGCGACTACGACCTGGACATCAACCAGACCGGCATGTCGCCGCAGGGCCGCACCACCGCCCTGAAGAAGCACAAGGCCAACCTGGACAACCCGGTCTCCGGCTACGTCCGTTACGCCGTCTTCCCGCAGAGCGTGAAGCCGTTCGACAACGAGCACTGCCGCAAGGCCGTGATCTACGGCGCCGACCACGAGTCGCTGCAGACCGCGCGCGGTGGCCCGGTCGCCGGTGGTGACATCGGCACCAACATGCTGCCGCCGTCCGTCCCGGGTGCCGAGGGTCAGAAGTACGACCCGTACGAGTCGGCCACGACCAACAAGAACGGCAGCGTCGCCAAGGCCAAGGAAGAGCTGAAGGCCTGCGGCAAGCCGGACGGTTTCAAGACCACCATCGCGGTCCGCAACAACAAGCCGGTCGAGGTCGCCACGGCCGAGTCCCTCCAGGCCTCGCTGAAGAAGGTCGGCATCACCGTCGACATCGACCAGTACGACGGCGCGCAGACCAGCGGCATCATCGGTAGCCCCTCGAACGTGAAGAAGAAGGGCTACGGCATCATCATCATGGGCTGGGGCCCGGACTTCCCGACCGTCCAGGGCTTCGGTCTGCCGCTCTGGAGCGGCAAGTACATCCTTGAGAGCGGCAACAACAACTTCGCGCTGATCGACGACAAGAAGATCGACGGTCTCTTCGACAGCTACGTCAAGGAGCTCGACGAGGCGAAGAAGACCGAGATCTCCACGGAGATCAACCACAAGGTCATGGAGGGCGGTTACTACCTGCCCTTCGTCTTCGAGAAGTTCGTCAACTGGCGCGGCAGCAACCTCGCGAACGTCTACACGACCGACAACTACAGCGGTCAGTACGACTTCGTGAACCTGGCTCTGAAGCAGAAGTAATACCGACCGGCGCACCCGCCATACGGCACGAAAGGCAGGTGAAGGCCGGCGCGGCGTGACTGCGGGCCACCGGACGACCTCCGGTGGCCCGCGGTCACAGCCGCCGGGCCGAGAGCAGTGCTCGCTTACCTCATCAGGCGGCTCTTCGCCGCCGCAGTGATGCTGGTGGTCATCATTCTGGTGGTCTTCGGCATCTTCTTCCTCGTCCCCCGCTGGGCGGGCGTGGACCCGGCCACGATGTTCGTGGGCAAGCAGGCCGACCCCGCGGCGATCGAGGCCGTTCGGCAGAAGCTCGGGCTGGGCGAGCCGATCTTCGTTCAGGTCTGGGAGTTCTTCAAGGGCATCTTCGTGGGACGCACGTACGCGTCCGGCGGCGATGTCACGAACTGCGCGGCCCCGTGTTTCGGATACTCCTTCCGCAACGAGCAGGCCATCTGGCCGGTGCTCACCGACCGCTTCCCAGTGACCCTGGCTCTCGCGCTCGGTGCCGCCGTGCTGTGGCTGATCTTCGGTGTCGCTGCGGGTGTGCTCTCCGCACTCAAGCGCGGCTCCCTGTGGGACCGCGGTGCGATGATCGTCGCCCTCAGCGGTGTCTCGCTCCCGATCTACTTCACCGGTCTGCTGTCGCTGGCGGTCTTCAGCTACGGCCTCGGATGGCTGGACGGGCAGTACGTCCCCATCGACGAGAGCGTCAGTGGCTGGTTCGGCGGCATGATCCTCCCCTGGGTCACGCTCGCCTTCCTCTACGCGGCCATGTATGCCCGGATCACCCGCGCCACCATGCTGGAGATCCTCGGTGAGGACTACATCCGCACGGCCCGCGCCAAGGGCCTGCGCGAGCCGGTCGTCATCGGCAAGCACGCGATGCGTTCCACCATGACGCCGATCCTCACCATGTTCGGTATGGACCTCGGCGCCCTGATCGGCGGCGCGATCCTCACCGAGACCACATTCAGCCTGCCGGGCCTCGGCCAGGCCGTGCTGACGGCGATCAACACCAAGGACCTGCCGATCATCCTGGGCGTCACGCTGATCACCTCGCTCGCGGTGATCTTCGCCAACCTGGTCGTCGACCTCCTGTACGCCGTGATCGACCCCCGAGTGAGGCTGTCATGACCGAACTCAGCAAGAGCGGAGCGGCCATGACCGAGCCCGTGAAGGACTCGCGCGCGCCTTCCTCCTTCCTCGAAGTCCGCGACCTGAAGGTGCACTTCCCGACCGACGACGGCATCGTCAAGTCCGTCGACGGGCTCAGCTTCACGCTGGAGAAGGGCAAGACCCTCGGCATCGTGGGCGAGTCGGGCTCCGGCAAGTCGGTGACCTCGCTCGGGATCATGGGCCTGCACACCGCCGGCCAGTACGGCAAGCGCAAGGCCCAGATCTCCGGCGAGATCTGGCTCGACGGCACGGAACTGCTCTCCGCCGACCCCGACCACGTGCGCAAGCTGCGTGGCCGTGAGATGGCGATGATCTTCCAGGACCCGCTGTCGGCACTGCACCCGTACTACACGATCGGCCAGCAGATCGTGGAGGCCTACCGGATCCACAACAAGGTCGACAAGAAGGTGGCGCGCAGGCGTGCCATCGAGATGCTCGACCGCGTGGGGATCCCTCAGCCGGACAAGCGGGTCGACAACTACCCGCACGAGTTCTCCGGCGGTATGCGCCAGCGCGCGATGATCGCGATGTCGCTGGTCAACAACCCCGAGCTGCTGATCGCGGACGAGCCGACGACCGCCCTGGACGTGACTGTCCAGGCGCAGATCCTCGACCTCATCCGGGACCTGCAGAAGGAGTTCGGCTCCGCGGTCATCGTCATCACCCACGACCTGGGCGTCGTCGCCGAACTCTCCGACGACATCCTGGTGATGTACGGCGGCCGCTGCATCGAGCGGGGCCCGGCCGAGAAGGTCTTCTACGAGCCGCGGCACCCGTACACGTGGGGCCTGCTCGGTTCCATGCCACGTCTGGACCGTGACCAGACCGAGCGCCTGATCCCGGTCAAGGGCTCCCCGCCCTCGCTGATCAACATCCCGTCGGGCTGCGCCTTCAACCCCCGCTGCCCGTACGCGGACGTCCCGAAGGACAACGTCACCCGCACGGTCCGCCCCGAGCTGTCCGAGGTCGGCAGCCAGCACTGGGCCGCCTGCCACATGACGCAGGAGCAGCGGGAGCGGATCTGGATCGAAGAGATTGCGCCCAAGCTGTGAGTGAGAACGCAGAGGACAAAGCAGTGAGCATCCCTGCACAGAGCAACCGCTCGGCGACTCTCACCAAGGACGCCGCTCCCGGTGAGACGCTCCTGAAGGTCACCGGCCTGCAGAAGCACTTCCCGATCCACAAGGGCCTGCTCCAGCGGCAGGTCGGCGCCGTGCACGCGGTCGACGGGATCGACTTCGAGGTCAAGGCCGGCGAGACGCTCGGCGTCGTGGGCGAGTCGGGCTGTGGCAAGTCGACGATGGGCCGGCTGATCACCCGGCTGCTCGAACCGACGGGTGGCAAGATCGAGTTCGAGGGCAAGGACATCACGCATCTCGGCGTGGGCGGGATGCGACCGCTGCGCCGTGACGTGCAGATGATCTTCCAGGACCCCTACTCATCGCTGAACCCGCGCCACACCATCGGCACGATCGTCGGTGCTCCCTTCAAGCTCCAGGGTGTCGATCCCAAGGGCGGTATCAAGAAGGAAGTCCAGCGGCTGCTGTCGGTGGTCGGGCTCAACCCCGAGCACTACAACCGCTACCCGCACGAGTTCTCCGGCGGTCAGCGCCAGCGCATCGGCATCGCCCGCGCGCTCGCGCTCAACCCCAAGCTGGTCGTGGCGGACGAGCCGGTCTCCGCGCTGGACGTCTCGATCCAGGCTCAGGTCGTCAACCTTCTGGACGACCTGCAGCAGGAGCTCGGCCTGACGTACGTGATCATCGCGCACGACCTCTCGGTCGTCCGGCACGTCTCGGACCGGATCGCGGTGATGTACCTCGGCAAGATCGTCGAGCTGGCGGACCGCGAGTCGCTGTACAAGGCGCCGATGCACCCGTACACCAAGGCTCTGATGTCGGCGGTGCCGATCCCGGACCCGCGGCGCAAGAACGAGAAGAGCGAGCGCATCCTGCTCCAGGGCGACGTGCCCTCGCCGATCTCCCCGCCGAGCGGCTGCCGCTTCCACACGCGGTGCTGGAAGGCGACGGAGATCTGCAAGACGACCGAGCCGCCGCTCCTGGAGCTGAGGCCCGGTCAGCAGGTCGCCTGTCACCACCCGGAGAACTTCGCGGACCAGGCACCGCAGGACACCGTGCTGCTGACGGTCGCGAAGCAGGCGGCCCAACTCGTGGCCGACGAGGTGCTGGCGGAGTCCGCGGAGACGTCGGCGGCGGTGGCCGCGGACCTGCGGACCGGCGAGACCGCTGCCGAGTCCACGGACGTCGCGGCCGCGGAGCCCGCCAACGCGGCCGGTTCCGACGAGCCGGGCGCGTCGGAGGAATCGGCGAGCGACCCCGAGAAGTAGTCGGACGCCGTATCGAAGACGGCGCGAATGTGCCGTACGTATGCCCCGGTGACCAGGGAACTGGTCACCGGGGCATACGTTTTGGCGGGTTCCGGACCGGTCGGGTCGCGAGGCTCCGGACCGGCCGCCGACGGCGCGGAATTCGATCGTCAGGAGTCAACCGGCAAGTAGGCCGTGACGACTTGGCAAAGTCATGAGCATGCTCGAACGGGAGAGTGCAGAGTCCTCCGTGTCCGTCTGATCGGAAATGATCGGCACACGTACGAAAGGGACGCTGATGGCACTCTCCCGTTCGGCACGTTTAGGGGCTCTCGCGACCGCGGTTGCCTCCTTCCTCCTCATCGCCGCCTCCTCCGCCCCCACCCCGGGCGCCGACGGCATCGGCGACGCCTACTTCCCCCAGCTCGGCAACGGCGGCTTCGACGCCCGCCACTACGCCCTCGACGTGGCGTACAACCCCGACACCGACCGCCTCGACGGCCGTACGACCCTCACCGCCCGCGCCACCCAGAACCTCTCCGCGTTCGACCTGGACCTCCAGAAGCTGGACGTCACGAGGGTCGAAGTGAACGGCAGACGAGCCCACTTCACGCGGGAGGGCGACGAGATCCACATCGCCCCGCGCGGTGTGCTGGCCAAGGGCAGGACCTTCACGGTCACCGTCACCTACGGCGGAGTCCCCGAAGCGCTGAGCGGCCCGATCGTGTTCGGCTCCGACTACGGGTGGATGAAGACCGCCGACGGCGTCTTCGTCGCCTGCGAGCCCAACGCCGCCTCCACCTGGTTCCCCTCCAGCGACCACCCGTCCGACAAGGCGACCTACGACATCCGCATCACGGCGCCCAAGGGCCTGACCGCGGTCTCCAACGGACGCCTGATATCGACCCGGAACAGGGGCGGCAGCACGGTCGCGCACTGGCGTGAGCGCAGGCCCATGGCCACCTACCTCGCCACGGCGACCATCGGGAAGTTCGACGTGAAGACCGGCAGGACCCCCGCCGGGACACCGATCTACGTCGCCGTCGACCCGGTGCTCGCCAACAGCAACAGCGTCGACGTGTACGGCGTCACCGCCGAGGCCACCGACTACTGGTCGCAGGTCTTCGGCCCGTACCCGTTCGAGGAGACCGGTGCGATCGTCGACGACATGCCGCAGGCCGGCTTCTCGCTGGAGGTGCAGTCGAAGCCCGCCTACTCGGCGGTGCGCTCGGAGTCGACCATCGTGCACGAGCTGGCCCACCAGTGGTTCGGCGACTCCGTCTCGGTGGACCACTGGAAGGACATCTGGCTGAACGAGGGCTTCGCGACCTACGCCCAGTGGCTGTGGTCCGAGCACAAGGGCATCCGCTCGGCGCACGACTCGTTCGTCGCCGGGTACAGCGCGCGGCCCGCGGACTCCGCCTTCTGGCAGATCACGGTCGCCGATCCGCAGCGGGACACGATGTTCGCCTCGGCCGTCTACCAGCGCGGCGCGATGACCCTCCAGATGCTGCGCGAACGCATCGGCGACACCGCCTTCTTCAAGCTGCTCCCCGCCTGGACGAAGCTGCACCGGTACGGCAACGCCAGTACCGCCGACTTCATCGCCCTCGCCGAGCGGATCTCCGGCCGCCAGCTCGACGACCTCTTCCAGACCTGGCTGTTCACCACAGGCAAGCCGGTCGTCTAGACCTTGCTTCGTAAGGCGCACACCCCGCGACAGGTGAGAATGTGGGGGTGTTCCAGCATCTGTTCAGCCCCTCCGTCCAGCACACGCTCGATCTGATCGGCATTTTCGTCTTCGCGATCTCCGGCGCTCTGCTGGCCGTCCGCAAGAACTTCGACGTCTTCGGCATCGCCGTCCTCGCGGAGATCACCGCGCTGGGCGGAGGGCTGCTGCGCGACATCATCATCGGCGCGGTACCCCCGGCGGCCTTCACGGATCTGGGGTACTTCACCACGCCGATCGTCGCCGCCCTGCTCGTGTTCTTCCTGCACCCTCAGGTGGAGCGCATCCAGGTCGGCGTGAACGTCTTCGACGCGGCCGGGCTCGGACTGTTCTGTGTCACCGGCACGGTGAAGGCGTACGACTACGGGCTCGGTCTGACCGCTTCCGCCGCCCTCGGCCTCGCGACGGCCGTGGGCGGCGGTGTGCTGCGGGACGTCCTCGCCAACGAGGTGCCCTCGCTGCTGCGCTGGGACCGCGACCTCTACGCGGTGCCCGCGATCGTCGGCGCCACGATGGTGGTGCTCTGCATCCGCTACGACGTGCTCACGCCGTTCACCAGCGGCCTCGCCGTGGTCACGGCCTTCGTGCTGCGGCTGTTCGCGATGCGGTACCACTGGCGGGCTCCGCGCGCGTGGAACCGCCGCTCGACCGTGAGCGAGGAAGGGACCCCCTGACCCGGTCGGCCGTGCCGAACGGGTCTGCCGTGTCCACCAGGCCGGACTTTCCCGGGGTGCCGGCCGGGCCTGCTGTCTCGTCCGGGTCGACCGTGGTGCCGGCGTCGGCACCGGTGTCCGTGCCGGTGCCGGTGTCCGTGGTGAACCGCTGTGTCAGCCAGCGGAACACCTCCGGCAGCTGCGGCCGCCACAAGCCCATGTCGTGGCCGCCCGCGGTGCGCGGCAGCAGCACCACGTCCACGCTCGTCGGCGGCTTCGCGATCGCCTGGACCTGAGCGCCCGCCTCGTAGCCGTCGCCGGACTCGCCGGAGAAGTAGAGCGCGATACGGGGCGGGACGCGGTCGGCGAGCAGCAGTAGGGGATTGTTCCGTACCCGCAGCTCGGCACTCCGCCCGGCAAGTGAACTGCGTTCGCCCTTCGGGTCGTTGTAGCCGGACATGCTCACCGCGGCCCGGTAGCGGTCGGGGTGGGCGACGGCCAGCTTGGTGGCGCAGTGCGCCCCTGCCGAGTATCCGGCCGTCGCCCAGCCGTCGGGTGCGGCCTCGGCGCGGAAGTTGTCCGTGACCATCCTCGGCACGTCGATGCTGAGCCAGCTCTCGGCGTTCACCGTGCCCGGGATGTTCGCGCAGCCCGTGTCCGCCCGGGCCAGCAGGTTGGTGCGCGGCGCGACCAGGATGAACGGCGCGACCCGCCCGTCGCGCATCATCGGCAGCAGCTGCTCGTGCACCTTGAGCGATCCGAACCACGCCTTCGCGGAGCCCGGATAGCCCGGCAGCAGTTCCACCACGGGGAACCTCCGGTGGCGGTAGGCGGGTTCGTCGTACTGCGGCGGCAGCCAGACGTAGACCTCGGCGTGCACCCCCGACACCCGCCCCCTCAGGTCGGTGACGCGCACTCCGCCGGCCTGCCGCATACGTCGTCCGTCGGCCTGCCGGAAGGTCTGCCGCACCTTGGGCAGGGTCTCCGGCGCGACCCCTCCGGTGCCGTCCGGCCCGAGGTCGGCGGCCCGCTCGACGTGGTCGCCGGTCCCGAGGAGGTCGGCCCAGTCGTCGTACAGGCTGTTGGCGTTGTTCACGAGGACGAAGACCAGGCTGATCGCCGTGCCCTGGACGAACAGCAGCATCAGGAGCCGGGCCGCGCCGCGTACGGGCGCCGGCCCGGGGATCCGGGACCACAGGATCAGGGGCAGCACGAGGGCGACGGCACACAGCGCGACCGCGGTCAGGAGGAACGGAGTCCCGGTGAGGCTCATGTCCTTTCAGAGGAGAAGTCGGACCGATTGGTCACGGGTGATTGCGGACACTTGACGAGAAATGGCCGAATACTCACCCGGTTGGGCGGGGCGGCGGGGGTTCATGCGCCGGAAACAAGTAAAAGCTACCGCTTAGTAATTTCCTGTTGTACCGTTCACGCATGCCAGAAGCAGCTTCGGTACAGGCCGTACGGGCCACGATCGGCGACAGCGAGTTCGACCGGGACACCGCCGTCACCCTGCGCGAGGCGGGCGTCTACGACGTCGACCTCTCCGCCGGGTGGACGATCATCAGCGCCGTCAACGGCGGCTATCTGCTGGCCGTCCTCGGCCGCGCGCTCGCCGACGCCCTCCCGCACTCCGATCCGTTCACGATCTCCGCGCACTATCTGACCGCGTCCCAGCCGGGCCCCGCGGTCATCCGCACGGACGTCGTACGCACGGGCCGGACGCTGTCGACCGGACAGGCGTCCCTCTTCCAGTACGACGACGAGGGCCGCGAGATCGAGCGGATCCGCGTGCTCGCCTCGTACGGCGATCTCGACACCCTGCCCGACGACGTCCGGACGACCGCGCTGCCGCCCGCGATCCCGCCGATGGACCAGTGCTTCGGTCCGCAGGACGCGCCCGCCCCGATCCCCGGCAGCTCGGCGATCACCGACCGGCTGTTCCTCAAGCTCGACCCCGCGACCCTGGGCTGGGCGCTCGGCGCGCCGTCCGGGAAGGGCGAGATGCGCTCGTGGTTCGGACTCGCCGACGGCCGCGACGCGGACCCGCTGTCGCTGCTCCTCGCGGTCGACGCGCTGCCGCCGACGGCCTTCGAGATCGGGCTGTCCGGCTGGGTGCCGACCGTCGAGCTGACCGTGCACGTGCGGTCCCGCCCCGCGCCCGGCCCGCTGCGGGTCTCGATCACCACCCGCAACCTCGCCGGGGGCTTCCTGGAGGAGGACGCGGAGGTGTGGGACAGCGCCGACCGGCTGGTCGCACAGTCCCGGCAGCTCGCACGAGCCCGCCTCCGCTGACTGCCGCGCGCCCGTGGCCCGGCCGCGCCTCACCGGTCGGGGTGAGGCGCGGCCGTACGACGCGGACGGCCACCGCCTGTCAGGGGCCGGTGTCCACCGTGTGCC
>NZ_JBHWVI010000051.1:0-45754 GCF_042737005.1 Streptomyces sp. NPDC060027 | reverse complement strand
GTCCTCTCCCGGCAGTCGTACGCGCGACCGGTGCGACCGCCGCCCCGCCCGGCGTACCTGGCCTCAGGCGCGGGTCGCCCAGACGTAGCGATGCTCCGGGCGGCCCGCGTCGCCGTATCTGAGGGTCAGCCTGGCCCTCCCGGTGCGCTCCAGGAGCTTCAGATAGCGCTGGGCGGTCTGCCGGCTCAGTCCGGTCTCCTCCGCGATCTCCTGGGCCGACAGCGGGCCCTCGGCGCCGAGCAGGGCGCGCCTGACGAGATCGGCGGTCGGCGGGGAGTGGCCCTTGGGCAGATTGGGTTCGGCGCTTGCCGAGAGGGCCCCGAAGATCCGGTCCACCTCCGACTGTTCGGCCTCCCCGCCGCCGTCGAGGGTGCGTCGAAGATCCGCGTACGCCTCCAGCTTGGCGCGCAACCCGGCGAACGCGAACGGCTTGACCAGGTACTGGAGCGCGCCCTGCCGCAGCGCCGCCTGGACGGTCGAGACGTCACGGGCCGCGGTCACCATGATCACGTCGGTCTGGTGGCCCCGTCGGCGCATCTCCTGGACGACCGCGAGACCCGTCTCGTCCGGCAGGTAGTGGTCCATGAGGACCAGGTCCAGGTGCGGCAGGGCCTCCATCAGGCGCAGCGCCTCGGCGGCACTGTGCGCCTCGCCCGCGGCGTGGAAGCCCGGCACCTTCTCGACGTAGGCGGCGTTGACGCGAGCGACCCGTGCGTCGTCGTCCACGACCAGGACCTCGATCATCGAGACTCCTCCTCGGCGTTCCTGCCGTTCCCGGCGGCCTCGGCGTTCCTGGTGTCTCCGGTGGCGGCATCGGGGGTTTCCGGAGACGGGAGCCGGCGTACGACTCCTGGTCCCTGGCCAGGGACGGGGGCGAGCCCGTCCACCGACGCGAGCCCGCTCCGCCCGGCGCCCCCGTTCTCCCGTGCGAGCGCCGGCTCCGTCAGCGCCTCAGGCAGGACGATCGTGAACTCCGCGCCTCCGCCGTCCGCGTCGGCCACCTCGGCGCTCCCGCCCTGCCGCTCGGCGAGTCGCCGCACCAAGGAGAGGCCGATTCCGCGCTTGCCGTGTGCCGGGGGCTTCTTGGTGCTCCAGCCGTCCGTGAAGATCAGCTCCCGCCGCTCATGCGGGATGCCGGGTCCGGTGTCCCGTACCCGCAGGACGGCGGTGCGTCCCTCGGAACGCAATTCGACCTCCACGCGCGCGTGGGGCGTGCCCGCGACGGCGTCCATGGCGTTGTCGACGAGGTTCCCGACGACCGTGACGAGCCCTCGCGGGTCGATCAACCGATCCGGCAGCAGTGTCCCGTCCGAGATCCACAGCGCCACGCCACGCTCGGCCGCCACGGTCGCCTTGCCGACCAGCAGGGCGGCGAGCAGCGGATCGTGGATCTTCTCGGTGACCTGCTCCGCGGTGACCCTGTGGTCGCCGACCACCTCTCCGACGAACTCCACGGCGTCGTCGTACATCTCCAGTTCGAGAAGACCCAGGAGCGTGTGCATGCGATTGGCGTGCTCATGGTCCTGCGCGCGCAAGGCGTCGATCAGGCCCCGCGTGGAGTCGAGCTCCCGGCCGAGTTGCTCCAGTTCGGTCCGGTCGCGCAAGGTCGCGACGGCGCCACCGTCCTCGGTGGGCATGCGGTTGGCGACCAGGACGCGCTGGCCGCGGACGGTGAGCAGGTCCGTGCCGGTGACGCGGCCGGCCAGCACATCGGTCGTCCGGCCGGGGCCCAGCGCGTCGTCGAGGGGCTGCCCGATGACCTCGGCGCCGACCCCCAACAGTCGCTGCGCCTCGTCGTTCAGAAGGCGTACGCGACCGCCGCGGTCCAGGGCGACCACACCCTCCCGGATGCCGTGCAGCATCGCCTCCCGCTCCTCCAGCAGGGCCGAGATGTCGGAGAAGGCCAGGTCACGGGTCTGCCGCTGGACCCTGCGGGAGATCAGGTAGGCGGCCAGCGCGCCTACGGCCATGGCCCCGCCCGCGTACGCGAACAGCCCCGGGATCGCGTCGATCAACCGGGCCCGGACGCTGTCGTACTCGATGCCCACCGAGACCGCGCCGATGATCCTGTGGTCGGCGTCCCGCAGCGGCACCTTGCCCCGTGCGGAGCGGCCCAGCGTTCCGGTGTCGATCTCCATGACGTCCCTGCCGGCCAGCGCCAGGCGAGGGCTCGTCGAGACCGGTTCGCCGATCGCCGCGGGGTCCCGGTGCGACCAGCGGATGCCCCGCATGTCCATCACGACGACATAGTCGGCCCCGCTCGCCTTCCGTATCCGCTCGGCCTCGACCTGCACGGGACCGGTCGCGGAGGGGGCGGTCCTGCGGAGGTCCACGGCGATCTGCGGCTGCGCGGCCGTGGTCTGCGCGATCGCGAGGGCACGCCGCATGGCCTGGTCGTCCAGCTGCGCGCTCAGCGGTGCCAGGAACAGCCCGGTGGCGAGCACGGCGACTCCCGCCGCGATCGCGATCTGCATCAGCAGCACCTGCGAGAACACCCGCCGCGGCAGACCGAGGCGCAGTCGTCGTGCGGGCGGAGTGGGGCTCATGCCCACGACGGTACGGGGGTGTGCGCGCTCCCCCGAAGGGAGTGTGGCGTGGATCTCCCGATCAATGGGTGAGGCGGTCGGGCGCATGCCGGCGGACGCATGCCGGACCGGGCCGTCGGGCAGCCAGGGCGTCGCCGATCGGGCGGAGGGAGCCGACGACGGTCCGGCTCGGGGGCGGTGGGGACCAGGGTCCTCAGCAGGCCACAGGGACAGCCGTCTTCTCCAGCTGCCGTACGGCCACCACGTCCATCCGAGCGGGTGAACCCAGTGCCGAGCCACAGCTCTCCGGGCGGGGCGGCAGCGAGGCGCCTCGCGCGACGATGACACGCCACACACGGCCGTCGGCGTGGGCGACGGTCACCTCCCAGCGAGGCGCGGTGCCGTCCGTGCGGACCACCGTGAGGACGCCGGCGGCATGCTCCCCCGAAGCCGTCCGTACGGCCAGCTCGGCCGCCTGGCCGGGGCGTTCCCAGGCGGAGTTCCCTCGACAGCCCTCGGTGACGACACGGCCCTCCCGGACGCCCTGGAGGATCTCCTTGACGGCGTGGGCTTGGGCGCGGCCGTACGCGTACCCGTACGGCAGGACGAGCACCGTGGGCGAGAAGCGATGACCGCCCAGATGAGTGACCTCCCAAGCGCCGTTCACGCCGGAGGCGGCCAGTTCCGCCGCCAGGGGGCGTCCGAGCAGGGCGCAGCAGCGGTCGCGCTTGCCGTTGGTGCAGACGAGGGCGAGCGGATCGTTCATGTGGGGCCGCCCCTGGAGAACCTCGTCGAAGGAGCGTGGATCACCCGTGCCGAGTGCGGTGAAGTCGAGATCGAGCACCTGCTCGGGATCACGTGTCATGGCGGAGTGCAGCCATTCGTTTCCCGGAGTGGTGTGGGCCGCGTACACATGCCTCTCGGCGGGCGTACCGCAGTCGGCGTGGCGCCCGGGACGGCGGATGAGCGCGATCCGCACCCCGGTGCCCTGGGCGGCCGCTTCGAGGGCACGGCCGACCGTGGGATCCAGGTGGCTCGAAGTGAGCGCCTGGGCACCCCAGGGTCCGGGCTGCTCGATCAGCAGCCATGTTCTCGCGGTGGCCGCGGTCCCCGCCAGGGGCTCGTCGAGGTGCCGCGACGCGGTCGTGCACATACTCACAGAGGTGAGCCTAACCTGACTTGGCTCAGGGCGACTTCCCGCCGTGTACCCGGGGCGCCTCAGGGGTGGTCCGGGCGCGCGGCAGGGCGTGGGGAAGTGGGGCATGGCAGGGTGTGCGGGAGCGCGCGGGGAGAGCGCGCCGTGCGCCCTGCCCAGGCTCGCCCCACGCGCTGTCCGTGTACGGCGTCTAGCGGGGGAGCGGCCGCGGCGGACGCTCGCCCACGTAGTGCCCGCTCGGTCGCATCCGCAAGGGGCGCTCCCCGTACTCCTCCAGGGTGTGGGCGATCCAGCCCGCGGTCCGGGCGACAGCGAAGATCGTCTCTCCCGCGGAGGCCGGCATGCCGGAGGAGACGGTGAAGGCGGCCAGGGCGAGGTCGACATTGGCGTGCAGGGGCGCGTGGCGGGCCGTGGTCGTCACCACGTCCCGGGCCGCCGCCAGAGCGGGCGCGGCACCGGGCACCTCCTCCAGGAGAGCGAACAGGGCACGCGCGCGTGGATCTTCGCCGGTGTAGAGCCGATGGCCGAGTCCGGGAACACGGCGTCCGGCGCGCAGCTCGTCGGCTACCACGGGAGCGGCCGTGCCCTGGTCCAGTACGTCGAGCAGCAGGCGGTGCGCGAGGCCGCTGGCCGCCCCGTGCAGGGGCCCTTCGAGGACGCCGAGGCCCGCCGACACGGCCGCGTACGCGTGGGCGCGGGCCGAGGCCGCGACCCGGACCGCCAGCGTCGAGGCGGCCAGGTCGTGGTCCACGAGCAGCCCGAGTGCCGTGTCCAGCACGCGCAGTGACGCGTCGTCGGCCGGGCGACCGGTGAGCCGTGCCCACAGGCGACGAGCCAGCGGGCCCTCGTCGCGGTGGTCGTGGCGTACGGGGGGAAGCGCGGCGACGAGGGTGGGGATCAGGGTGCGCCCGGTGCCGAGCACGGCGCTCTCGGAGAGGTCGAAGCGCAGGGGGTCGGCCGCCGCGGCGGCGATCGCCGCGACGCGCAGCCGGTCGGTCGGGCCGCTGTGCTCGGGCAGCGCGTCGACACTGCGCCGGGCGACGGCCACGGACGCCTCCGGGGCCGTGAACGTGACACCGGGGCGCAGTTCGCCGGTCCACAGCCATTCGGCGATCTCTTCGTAGGAGTACCGCGCGGCCAGTTCCGTCGCGTCGACGCCCCGGAAGTAGTACCGGTCCTGGTCGATCAGGGTGATGCGGGTACGGACGGACAGCTCGCCACTGCCGCTCGAACTGCCGCCGCCCTCACGCCTGTTGCGCCGCGCTAGGGCCTCCACCTCCTTGGTGTCGAACGTGCTCCCGCGCCCTCCCGGTTCCCGCCGGCTGCTGAGCTGACCGCGGCTCACATACGCGTACACGGTCTCCGCCTTCACGCCGAGCAGTTCGGCGGTCTCCTTGGTGCTGAGCCGTCGACCCTCGTGCGCTGGCGTTGCCGCCTCTCGATCCCTCATGAGCGCCACCGTATCTGTGGATCACTATATTGATTGGATCAATATTGACAGCTATATAGTCAAGCATGGACAGTCGAATCAAGTCCAGGGAGGAAACATGCCGATCAACCGGGCCGCGTCCACCTCTGTCGACGTACCGCGAGGACTCGCGGGCGTCGTCGTCACCGACACCGAACTGGGTGACGTCAGAGGACTGGAAGGCTTTTACCACTACCGCCAGTATTCGGCCGTCGACCTCGCGCGGACCCGCGGCTTCGAGGACGTCTGGTATCTGCTGGTCCACGGCGAGCTGCCCGACGAGACGTGCCGTGCCGCCTTCGTCGCGCGGACGGCGGGGCTGCGCGGACTGCCGGACGAGGTGCGCGCCGCTCTGCCCGCGATCGCGGCGGCGACCCGGCTCTCGGGACCGCTCGCCGGGCTGCGCACCGCGTTGTCGCTGCTCGGAGCCTCGCTGGGGTTCCGTCCGGTGTACGACATCGACGCCGAGCGGCGTCGCGACGACGGCCTCGCGGCGACGGCGGCCGTGCCGGCGTTGCTCACCGCGCTGTACCGGCTCGGGCAGGGGCTGGAGCCGGTGGAGCCGCGCGAGGACCTGGGGTACGCCGCCAACTACCTGTACATGTTGACGGGTTCGGAGCCGGAAGCTGCCCGGGCTCGTGCGGTTGAGCAATATCTCATCTCAACCATTGACCACGGATTCAACGCATCAACGTTCACTGCGCGGGTGATCGCGTCGACCGGCGCGGATGTGGCGGCCTGCCTCGTGGGCGCGGTCGGGGCCCTCTCCGGCCCTCTCCACGGCGGTGCTCCCAGTCGTGCCCTGGACACGCTCGACGCGATCGGAACTCCCGACCGTATCGACCCCTGGATCCGCGAACGCGTCCTCGCCGGCGATCGCATCATGGGCTTCGGGCACCCCGTCTACCGCACGGAGGATCCGCGTTCGCGCATGCTGCGCGGCATAGCCCAGGGGTTCGGCGGCCCGCTCGTCGACTTCGCGGTCGAAGTGGAACGACAGGTGGAGGCGATCCTGGCCGAACTCAAGCCGGGCCGCGAGTTGCACACCAATGTGGAGTT
Source organism: Streptomyces sp. NPDC060027 (assembly GCF_042737005.1). Classification (NCBI taxonomy): domain Bacteria; kingdom Bacillati; phylum Actinomycetota; class Actinomycetes; order Kitasatosporales; family Streptomycetaceae; genus Streptomyces; species Streptomyces sp. NPDC060027. Next base: position 39,546 of record NZ_JBHWVI010000051.1, on the reverse strand, counting down.
CTACGCCGGTGTGGTCATGGAACTCTGCGGGCTGCCCCGCGAGATGTTCACCCCCACGTTCGCCGCCGCACGGGTGGTCGGCTGGAGCGCCAACATCCTGGAACAGGCGGAGGACTCGAAGATCATCCGCCCGGCGGCCCGGTATGTGGGACCGGAGGCGCCGGTGCCGGTGCCGAGGGCTTCTTCCTAGGTCTGCCGTCTGCCGTCTGGAGTCCGTGCGCGGTGTCGCGGGACGGGACCGGCGACCAGGGGACGGCTCGGACGAGAGGTCCAGCACCGGTCGGGGCTGGACCTCAGGAAGCTTCTGTCGAGCGGTGCGACGCGGGGTGAGCGCTGGCGTTGCTCGGGCTCCGGTGACAGGGATGCTGCGCGGGGCGTGTGGATGGGTGCAAGGCGGGCCGAGGAATACGTGCGCTCTCCGGAGATGGGTCGGGGTGACCGAGGGATCTCGACGGCAACGGTATGCCTTGTCTCAGCCCGGTGACCGCCTCACTTCTCGGGAATGTCCCTCTTCGCGCGGAGGAGGGTCTCCCGGCTGATGACCACGATGCGCTCGTGGTCCGCACGCGCCGCGTCGTGAGGAAGCTGGCCGTCGAGCGTCGCTGTCGCCTCCGTGCCGATGACGGCGAAATTCCCGTCACTGAGCTCAAAGATGTCCGGGCACGTCTCGCCCGTCAGACTGCCTCGTTCGCGGGGAGACGCGCCGATGCGGCGCACGATCTTCAAGTGGATCCCGGTCCTCAAGTCTAGGCAATGAAAACGGGGACACCCTAGCCGAGAGTTTAGCCGGTTAAACATGCCCGTGTTGGGCCAACTGGCCTACTGGGGCTGCCTGTTCGGTAACCAAACGTCAGTCCTGTTCCGAGGGTGGCTCACCTACGACCCACCACTCATCCGTGTCCGATTCGTCCAGATCGTGGATGAGGGTGTCCACCATTCGGCCGACCCGTGCCTCCTGCGACGCCTCTTCGAGGCTCGCGCGGTGGTGGCGTGACGCGTTCCAGTAGTCCCGAAAGAGCGCGCTCTGGCAGATCACCCGAAGATGACCGTGCAACTCATCCCAGCTGACGTCCCCGGCCCGGTACGCGCGCAGGATGCTCGTGTAGAGAGCGTTGGCGAAGAGATACTGCCGCCGTCTGGTCGGATTCACCTCGTTGATGGTGCTCAGCACCTCGGCGAGATCCGGATCGTCCAGCGCCTTGTCGAGGAGGTAGGTCTGAAAGCGTTGCTGTTCCGCCAGTCGCGCGTTCCGGTAGTCGGCCTGCTCCACCTGCGCGACTCTCAGGCGAAGCGCCTCGAACCGTCGCTGCTGAGCGGCCAGTACGGCGAGGACCCCGACCGCGAACGCGAGCCCTGCCGTCGCGGCAGAACTCAACCCCCGCACCCCTTGGTTCCGTGTGGTCATGTCAACCCCCGAATCAGGCGACCGTCCGCCGGTCGTCGGTTGTGGGCGACAGGGAGCGGACCGGCGAGCGGTGGGCGGCGCGCTTGCCGCCCCCCAGTGTTGCCGAGCGGCTCTGATCGGCAGGGAGGCGGAGAGGAGGCGCACGGAGGGATGTGCGGGTCGCGTTCGCCGGCGCCATGTCCAACGTGTGCCCCGCGAGCGCCGCTAACAATCGTTCACTTCGGGGCGTTTCCTCCCACTCGTATGCTTGGTCGGCATTCATTCCCCGCGTGAGCGCCGGTCCCGTGAGCCGGTGCGCGCACAGGTTCAGAGAGGGCGCATGGTGAGTCAGTCGAGTCCCCGGCAGATCCCGGTCATCGTTCTCGCCGGCTTCCTGGGTTCCGGCAAGACCACGCTGCTCAACCATCTCCTGCACCGCAGCGGTGGCAGCCGTATCGGAGCCGTCGTCAACGACTTCGGGGCGATCGAGATCGACGCGATGGCGGTGGCCGGAGCACTCGGTGACTCCACTGTGTCGCTCGGCAACGGGTGTCTGTGCTGTGCGGTCGATGTCGGTGAGCTTGATCAATATCTGGATCGGCTCGCTCAACCCTCCGCCCGTATCGACGTCATCGTCATCGAGGCGAGCGGGCTCGCCGAGCCCCAGGAACTCGTGCGCATGGTCCTCGCCAGCGAGCTTCCGGGCATCGTGTACGGAGGGCTCGTCGAGGTCGTCGACGCCGCCGAGTTCGCCGGCACACGCGAGAAGCATCCCGAGATCGACCGGCACCTCGCCCTGGCCGACCTCGTCGTCGTCAACAAGATCGACCGGGCCGACGACGGCGAAGGCGTGCTGCGCGTCGTCCGGGAGCTCGCCGACCGCGCCGCGGTCGTCCCCGCCACCTACGGCCGCGTCGATCCGGAGTTCCTCTTCGACTGCAGGCCGAGCGAGGAACGCGTCGGACAGTTGTCCTTCGACGATCTCCACGATCACGAGGAGGACGGCCCGGGGGCGAGCGACCGTCACGGGGAGCGCGGCCACTCCGGTCATCTGCACTCCGCCTACGAATCCCTCTCTTTCACCTCCGAAGTGCCCCTGGGGCCACGGCGGTTGATGGCCTTCCTCGACAGCAGGCCCGAAGGGCTCTACCGGATCAAGGGGTACGTCGACTTCGGCGTCCAGGACGCCCGCAACCGGTACGCCGTGCACGCCGTCGGGCGGTTCCTGCGCTTCTATCCGGAGCCCTGGGCCGGTTCGGCCGAGCGGCTCACCCAGCTCGTTCTCATCGGCTCCGGGATCGACACGGTGGCGCTGACCAAGGAGCTGGAGGCATGCAAAGAGGACGCCCCGCACGCCGATGAACACAGCATGTGGGGCGTCCTCCGCTACGTACAGGAGCCGAGCCCGGAGGGCTGAGCGCGGACTACACCGGGCCCGCCACCACCGACACCGGCTTGCCCAGCGAGATGCCCGAGCCGTCCCGGCGCGGGTCGATCTCCGGCAGGTCGACGGGCATACCGGTCTTCTGCGCCGCGCGCCCCGGCGTCGGACCGGCCCAGGCCAGCGACAGGCAGTCCTCGCCCTTCAGGAACCGCTGGCAGCGCACACCGCCCGTGGCGCGGCCCTTGCGCGGGTACTGGTCGAAGGGAGTCAGCTTGGCCGTGGTCTGGACGGAGTCGTCCAGCGTCCCGCGCGAACCCGCCACCGTGAACACCACCGCGTCGACCGCCGGGTCGACGGCCGTGAAGGAGATCACCTTCGCGCCGTCGGTCAGCTTGATGCCGGCCATGCCGCCCGCGGCACGGCCCTGCGGGCGGACCTGCGAGGCCTGGTAGCGCAGCAACTGGGCGTCGTCCGTGATGAAGACCAGGTCCTCCTCGCCGGTGCGCAGCTCGACCGCGCCGACGATCCGGTCGCCGTCCTTGAGGGTGATGACCTCCAACTCCTCCTTGTTCGAGGGGTAGTCGGGCACCACACGCTTGACGACACCCTGCTCCGTGCCGATGGCCAGACCCGGCGATGCCTCGTCGAGCGTCGCCAGACAGATCACCGTCTCGTCCGGCTCCAGGGAGGACAGGAACTCCGAGACCGGAGCGCCGCCGGAGAGATTGGGCGCCGACGCCGTCTCGGGCAGCCGCGGGAGGTCGATCACGTTCAGGCGGAGGAGGCGGCCCAGGGAGGTGACGACACCGATCTCGCCGCGTGCCGTCGCGGGCACCGCGGAGACGATCACGTCGTGCTTGGTGCGCTTGCCGTCCGGGTCCTCCCCGAAGGGGTCACCGGTCGCCGTACGCGCCAGCAGGCCTGTCGAGGACAGCAGCACCCGGCACGGGTCGTCGGCGACCTGGAGCGAGACCGTCGCGGCGGGGCTGCCGGCGGACTCCAGGAGCACCGTGCGCCGGTCGGTGCCGAACTTCTTGGCCACGGCGGCCAGTTCGCCGGAGACCAGCTTGCGCAGCTCCGCGTCCGAGTCCAGGATGCCGGTCAGCTCGTCGATCTCGCCGTTGAGCCGGTCGCGCTCAGACTCCAGCTCGATGCGGTCGAACCGGGTGAGACGGCGCAGCGGCGTGTCCAGGATGTACTGCGTCTGGATCTCGGAGAGCGAGAAGTGCTCGATCAGGCGCTCCTTGGCCTGCGCCGAGTTGTCGCTGGAGCGGATGAGGCGGATGACCTCGTCGATGTCCAGGAGGGCGACGAGGAGACCCTCGACCAGGTGCAGCCGGTCGCGCTTCTTGGTGCGGCGGAACTCGCTGCGGCGGCGTACGACCTCGAAGCGGTGGTCGAGGTAGACCTCCAGCAGCTCCTTGAGGCCCAGGGTGAGCGGCTGACCGTCCACCAGGGCCACGTTGTTGATGCCGAATGACTCCTCCATCGGCGTCAGCTTGTAGAGCTGTTCGAGGACCGCCTCCGGCACGAAGCCGTTCTTGATCTCGATGACCAGGCGCAGTCCGTGCGCGCGGTCGGTGAGGTCCTTGACGTCGGCGATGCCCTGGAGCTTCTTCGCGCCGACCAGGTCCTTGATCTTGGCGATCACCTTCTCCGGGCCGACGGTGAAGGGCAGTTCGGTGACGACGAGGCCCTTGCGGCGCGCCGTGACGTCCTCCACCGACACCGTGGCGCGGATCTTGAAGGTGCCGCGGCCCGTCTCGTACGCGTCCCTGATCCCGGAGAGGCCGACGATCCGGCCGCCGGTGGGCAGGTCGGGGCCCGGGACGTGCTTCATCAGCGTCTCGAGGTCGGCGCCCGGGTACCGGATGAGGTGACGGGCGGCGGCGATGACCTCGCCGAGGTTGTGCGGCGGCATGTTCGTCGCCATGCCGACCGCGATGCCCGACGAGCCGTTGACCAGGAGGTTCGGGAAGGCGGCGGGCAGGGCCACCGGCTCCCGCTCCTGGCCGTCGTAGTTGGGCGAGAAGTCGACCGTGTCCTCGTCGATGGACTCGGTCATCAACGACGTCGCGTCGGCCATCCGGGCCTCGGTGTAACGCATCGCGGCCGGCGGGTCGTCGTTGCCGAGCGATCCGAAGTTGCCGTGGCCGTCGACCAGGGGCAGACGCATGGAGAAGGGCTGCGCCAGACGCACCAGGGCGTCGTAGATGGACGCGTCGCCGTGCGGGTGGAGCTTACCCATGACCTCGCCGACGACGCGGGCACACTTCACATAGCCGCGGTCGGGGCGCAGGCCCATCTCGTTCATCTGGTACACGATGCGGCGGTGCACCGGCTTGAGGCCGTCTCGGGCGTCCGGCAGGGCTCGCGAGTAGATGACCGAGTACGCGTATTCGAGGAAGGAGCCCTGCATCTCGTCCACGACGTCGATGTCGAGGATCTTCTCCTCGTACGAGTCGTCGGGCGGCGGGGTCTTCGTGCTGCGGCGGGCCATCGCTGCTGCGGCTCCTTCACAGTCTCTGCCGGGGCATGAGCGGGTTCTGACGCGCACCATTGTGGACCGCCCCACTGACAACCCGGACCGCGACCCGTCCGTAGCGCCCCCGCGGCGCGCTCCCCGGGCGCCGTCGAGACCGCTCCCGAGCGGCCCCCGGACCCGGTACCCGGCGGCCTCCGGGCCCCTTCGCGGTGCTTCTCGGAGGGTTCTCCGGGGTGTGTCAGGGACACGCGTAAGTCTCGCTCTCGGCGTACGAGGTGCGGGAACTTCGCCAGCCGTCCACGCGCTTGCATACAGTGGCAGGACCGACAGGAATGACGCAGTTCCGCGATCGAAGGGACGTACATGCCCATGGGTCACACGGCCACAGCTGAGGCAGGCTCCGGCGGCCTGACAGCGACCGAGCACCGCCTGGCCAACGGCCTGCGCGTGGTGCTCTCCGAGGATCATCTGACCCCGGTCGCGGCGGTGTGCCTCTGGTACGACGTCGGCTCGCGCCACGAGGTCAAGGGCCGGACCGGACTCGCCCACCTCTTCGAGCACCTGATGTTCCAGGGCTCCAAGCAGGTCCACGGCAACGGTCACTTCGAACTCGTGCAGGGCGCCGGCGGCTCGCTCAACGGCACGACGAGCTTCGAACGCACCAACTACTTCGAGACCATGCCCACCCACCAGCTGGAGCTCGCCCTCTGGCTGGAGGCCGACCGTATGGGTTCGCTCCTCGCGGCACTGGACGACGAGTCCATGGAGAACCAGCGCGACGTCGTGAAGAACGAACGCCGGCAGCGTTACGACAACGTCCCGTACGGCACCGCGTTCGAGAAGCTCACCGCGCTCTCGTACCCCGAGGGCCACCCGTACCACCACACCCCGATCGGGTCGATGGCGGACCTGGACGCGGCCACCCTGGAGGACGCCCGCGCGTTCTTCCGCACGTACTACGCGCCGAACAATGCGGTGCTGTCGGTCGTCGGGGACATCGACCCGGAGCAGACGCTCGCCTGGGTCGAGAAGTACTTCGGTTCCATCCCCGGACACGACGGCAAGGCCGCCCCGCGTGACGGCTCGCTGCCCGACACCATCGGCGAGCAGCTGCGCGAGGTCGTCGAGGAAGAGGTCCCGGCGCGCGCCCTGATGGCCGCCTACCGGCTCCCGGAGGACGGCACGCGCGCGTGCGACGCGGCCGACCTCGCGCTCACCGTCCTCGGCGGCGGCGAGTCCTCCCGCCTCTACAACCGGCTCGTACGCCGTGACCGCACCGCCGTCGCGGCCGGGTTCGGCCTGCTGCGCCTCGCCGGAGCGCCCTCCCTGGGCTGGCTGGACGTGAAGACGTCCGGCGACGTCGAGGTCCCGGTCATCGAGGCCGCCGTCGACGAGGAGCTCGCCCGGTTCGCCGCGGAGGGCCCCACCGCCGAGGAAATGGAGCGCGCGCAGGCCCAGTTGGAGCGCGAGTGGCTGGACCGGCTCGGCACCGTCGCGGGCCGCGCCGACGAACTGTGCCGGTACGCCGTCCTGTTCGGTGACCCGCAGCTCGCCCTGACCGCCGTGCAGCGCGTTCTCGACGTCACCGCGGAGGAGGTCCAGGAGGTCGCCAAGGCCCGCCTGCGCCCCGACAACCGCGCGGTGCTCGTCTACGAGCCGACCGCACCCGAAACGACCGACGCCACCGACGCCACCGACGCCGCTGACGAGACCGACGAGGAGGCGGCGAAGTGACCGAGCTCGCCACCATGGACTTCCATCCGCAGCCCCAGGCCGGCAGCCCCAAGCCGTGGGCCTTTCCCGCTCCCGAGCGCGGCACCCTGGACAACGGCCTGACCGTGCTGCGCTGCCATCGCCCCGGCCAGCAGGTCGTCGCCGTCGAGGTGATCCTCGCCGCGCCGCTGGAGGCCGAGCCCACGGGCCTGGACGGCATCGCCACGATCATGGCGCGCGCCTTCTCCGAGGGCACCGACAAGCACTCGGCCGAGGACTTCGCCGCCGAGCTGGAGCGCTGCGGCGCCACGCTCGACGCGCACGCCGACCACCCCGGCGTCCGCCTGTCCCTCGAAGTGCCCGTCTCGCGCCTGGCCAAGGCGCTCGGCCTGCTCAGCGACGCCCTGCGGGCACCGGCGTTCGCGGACAGCGAGGTCGAGCGGCTGGTGCGCAACCGGCTGGACGAGATCCCGCACGAGACGGCGAACCCGGCCCGTCGTGCCGCCAAGGAGCTCTCCAAGCAACTGTTCCCGGCGAGCGCGCGCATGTCGCGCCCGCGCCAGGGCACCGAGGAGACCGTCCAGAAGATCGACTCCGCGGCCGTACGCGCCTTCTACGAGAAGTACGTGCGCCCCGCGACGGCCACCGCCGTCGTCGTCGGCGACCTGACCGGCGTCGACCTCGACGAGTTGCTCGGCGACACACTCGGCTCCTGGACCGGTTCGTCCGCCGAGCCGCGTCCCGTGCCGCCGGTGAACGCCGACGACACCGGCCGCGTGATCATCGTCGACCGCCCCGGCGCCGTCCAGACGCAGTTGCTCATCGGCCGTGTCGGCGCCGACCGGCACGACCGCGTGTGGCCGGCCCAGGTGCTCGGCACGTACTGCCTCGGCGGCACCCTCACCTCGCGTCTCGACCGCGTCCTGCGCGAGGAGAAGGGCTACACCTACGGCGTGCGGGCGTTCGGTCAGGTCCTGCGCGCCGCGCCGGACGGCACGGGCGTCGCGATGCTCGCCATCAGCGGCTCCGTGGACACCCCGAACACCGGTGCGGCGCTCGACGACCTGTGGAAGGTGCTGCGCACCCTCGCGGCCGAGGGGCTGACCGACGCCGAGCGGGACATCGCCGTGCAGAACCTGGTGGGCGTGGCGCCCCTCAAGTTCGAGACGGCGGGGGCTGTCGCGAGCACGCTCGCCGACCAGGTCGAGCAGTACCTGCCGGACGACTACCAGTCGACGCTCTATCGGCAACTGGCCGCCACCGGCACCGTGGAGGCCACCGCGGCCGCCGTGAGCGCCTTCCCGACGGACCGTCTGGTGACTGTCCTGGTGGGCGACGCCGCGCAGATCGAGGAGCCCGTCAAGGCTCTCGGAATCGGTGAAGTCAGCGTGGTGGCCGCCGAGTAGAGCCCGCGCGACCGAGGGGCCCTGGTGACTGAAGAGTCACCAGGGCTCTCTTTTACCCGGACTTCGTCCCCAAGATGTCCGTATTGGTATGGAGGTTGCCCTTCTGCCCTGTGGGATGCGCTACAAAAACCGTGATCTGTTTGTTGTTCGAATGTCACCCCGTCTAGCGTCGGGCCGACTGTTCGTCAGGCAGTGCGCCGCGCCCGCGGCACCGGACAGTCATCGCCGAGTCCCCGCGTGGCGCGAGCCATGGGGAGCCGGGGACCCACACGTAGTCCCTGGGGTGAATCGGACGCCCTCCCCGGAGGGAGTCCGTAGGAGACCTTCCTGCTCCGAACCCGTCAGCTAACCCGGTAGGCGAGAGGGAAGGAAAGGACCAGCCCCTACATGGCGTTCACCTGTGGCACCGGGAAGCATCGTCGTCCGAACCGGGTGCACAGCACGACCACGAGCGCCGTCGGCGTCGCGGCACTGACCACCACCGGTGTCATCGGAACCCTGGCCGCCCCCGCCTTCGCCGCGGAATCCTTCGTCGAGCGGACCGGGCTGACCCAGGCCATCACCATCGGCGACTCGGTCGCCGACCAGATCGACGCCCAGGCCTTCGCGCAGCAGCGCGCCGCCGACGAGGCCGCCGCGCGGAAGAAGGCCGAGCAGGCCGCCCGCAAGCACGCCGCCGAGCAGGCCGCGAAGGCTCGCGAGGACAAGGAGCGCGCCGCCCGCGAGGCCGAGCGCAAGCGCCTGAACACCTTCGTCATGCCGATCACCGGTTCGTACGTCTCCACCGGCTACCAGGCCAGCAGCAGCCTCTGGTCCTCCGGCAGCCACACCGGCGTCGACTTCCACGCCGCATCCGGCACCTCGGTCCACGCCGTCGGCTCCGGCACGGTCGTCACGGCCGGCTGGGGCGGTGCCTACGGCAATCAAGTCGTGATCAAGATGCACGACGGCACGTACACCATGTACGGCCACCTTTCGTCCATCGGTGTGTCCGTCGGCCAGACGGTCACTCCGGGGCAGCAGATCGCTCTCTCCGGGGACACCGGCAACACCACCGGACCGCATCTTCACTTCGAGGCCCGGACGACCGCCGAGTACGGCTCGGACCTGAACCCGGTCGCGTACCTGCGTTCGCACGGCGTCAACGTCTGACGACCGCTTCGCCGCTTCTCCACCGCTTTCGATGCCCCGGCTCACCGAGCCGGGGCATCATCGTTTCCGGAGGGCGTCTGTCCAAAAAATATCCATGGATTCAGGCCTGCCATCGGAAATTCCGGCTTCCTGCAATAGAGTCACTGAACAAGCGTCAATCGATGGCGTTTCGCGGGGATTAAAGCGGAGGTCCGGTCATGCGTATTCCGGCGCACTCGGTATGCACGGCGATCCGTGACGACATCGTCGCGGGTGTCTACGAGCGTGGCGGCCGGCTGACCGAGGAACTGCTCGCGCGGCGCTACGGCGTCTCACGCGTCCCCGTGCGCGAGGCTCTGCGCACGCTGGAGGCCGAGGGCTTCGTGGTCACCCGCCGGCACGCGGGCGCGTGCGTCGCGGAACCCACCGAGCAGGAGGCGGCGGACCTCCTGGAGATGCGCATGCTGCTGGAGCCGCTGGGGGCCGCGCGGGCCGCCCAGCGGCGCACGGAGGCTCACCTCAAGGTGCTCCGGGGCCTGGTCAGGCTGGGGCAGGAGCGTTCCAGGAGGGGCCACAGCGAGGATCTGCGCTCCCTGGGCGGCTGGTTCCACGAGACGCTCGCACAGGCGTCCGGCAGCCCGGCGCTGACCTCCACGCTCGCCCAGCTGCGACACAAGATCGCCTGGATGTACTCGGTGGAGGCGCCGGCCAACCCCGCGGAGTCCTGGGCGGAGCACGGTGGCATCGTGGACGCGGTCGCCCGCGGCGACAGTGAGCGGGCCCGCGCGATCACGGCCCTGCACGCCGAGCGTGCGACGGCCGCGCACCGGCTCCGCTTTCCCGGCGGCGGAGATCGGCCGGAACGTGTGAGAACTTCGCAACATCCCGTAAACATGACGGGCCCGCGTCATTAACACAGGCGCCGTATACAAAGAGGGATATTCGGCAGGGGCCTATTTCTGATGCCCTTTTTGTTCGCGTGCCAGGAATTCGGGCGCGCGCTATTCTCGTGGCCGCGCGGCGCGGGTCGCGCGTGCCGCCGGGGAATTCCTGAACGGGGTGCGGAAAACGGCTGAGCCGCGCCGCCCGGAGAAGGGGTGGCGCGGCTCGGCCGTACGTGTCCTGGGTGCCTTGTGGGCTCAGACGGTCTCGGGGAGCTCGTCGAGCCCCTCGGCGACGAGCCTCGCCAGGCGGTCGAGAGCGGCGTCCGCGCCCTCGGCGTCCGACGCGAGGACGATCTCCTCGCCACCCTGGGCCCCCAGGCCGAGGACCGCGAGCATGGAGGCCGCGTTGACGGGGTTGCCGTCGGCCTTGGCGATCGTCACCGGGATGCCGGAGGCCGTGGCGGCCCGGACGAAGATGGAGGCGGGGCGGGCGTGGAGGCCCTCGTTCCAGCCGACGTTGACGCGGCGCTCAGCCATGTGATGCTGCCCTTCGGGTGTTCCGGGTTGTCTAGACCAGTGTCCCATATCGTGAAGCGTGCCCGGACGGTCCCTGGTCCGTCCACGGCGACGGCGGACCGCGGCTCGCTCCGGCGTCCGTCTCCACAGACTGCCTCGCGCCGTTGTCGTACGCGAGCCGTACTCTGGGGCCCATGCAGACCTCGTCGGACCGGCACGAGTACCCCGCTCACTGGGAGGCCGACGTGGTGCTGCGTGACGGCGGCACCGCGCGCATCAGGCCCATCACCGTGGACGACGCCGAGCGCCTGGTCAGCTTCTACGAGCAGGTGTCCGACGAGTCGAAGTACTACCGCTTCTTCGCGCCGTATCCGCGGCTGTCCGCCAAGGACGTCCACCGGTTCACCCACCACGACTTCGTGGACCGAGTGGGTCTCGCGGCCACGGTGGGCGGCGAGTTCATCGCCACCGTGCGCTTCGACCGGATCGACGCCGACGGCCGACCCGCGTCCTCACCCGCCGAGGAGGCCGAGGTCGCCTTCCTCGTGCAGGACGCCCATCAGGGCCGAGGCGTCGCCTCGGCCCTGCTCGAACACATCGGGGCCGTGGCCCGCGAGCGCGACATCCGCCGCTTCGCCGCCGAGGTGCTGCCCGCCAACAACAAGATGATCAAGGTGTTCACGGACGCCGGGTACACCCAGAAGCGCAGCTTCGAGGACGGCGTCGTACGCCTGGAGTTCGACCTCGAACCCACCGACCGGTCGCTCGCCGTGCAGCGCGCGCGGGAGCAGCGCGCCGAGGCCCGGTCCGTGCAGCGGCTGCTCGCCCCCGGCTCGGTCGCCGTCATCGGAGCCGGGCGCGCACCCGGTGGTGTCGGCCGCAGCGTCCTCGACAACCTGCGCGGAGCCGGGTTCACCGGGCGCCTGTACGCCGTGAACACGGCACTCCAGGAGAAGGAACTCGACGGAGTCCCGGCCCACCGCTCCATCCGGGACATCGCCGAGCCCGTCGACCTCGCCGTCGTCGCCGTGCCCGCCGCGTACGTCCCCGAGGTCGTCACGGAATGCGGCGAACACGGGGTGCAGGGACTCGTGGTGGTCTCCGCCGGGTACGCCGAGAGCGGTCCCGAAGGGCGCGAGCGCCAGCGCGAACTCGTGCGGCACGCGCGCACGTACGGGATGCGCATCATCGGGCCCAACGCCTTCGGAGTCATCAACACCTCCCCCGAGGTGCGCCTGAACGCCTCGCTCGCCCCCCAGATGCCCCGCCCCGGCCGGATCGGCCTGTTCGCGCAGTCCGGTGCCATCGGTATCGCCCTGCTGTCCCGGCTGCACCGGCGCGGCGGCGGCGTCACGGGCGTGACCGGCGTGTCGACCTTCATCTCCTCCGGGAACCGGGCGGACGTGTCCGGCAACGACGTCCTTCAGTACTGGTACGACGACCCGGACACCGACGTCGCCCTGATGTACCTCGAATCCATCGGCAACCCGCGCAAGTTCACCCGCCTCGCGCGGCGGACGGCGGCCGCGAAGCCGCTGGTCGTGGTCCAGGGGGCCCGGCACGGCGGGGCCGCTCCCCAGGGGCACGCCGTACGGGCCACCCGGTTGCCGCACGCCACCGTCTCCGCGCTGCTGCGCCAGGCCGGAGTGATCCGGGTGGACACGATCACCGAACTCGTCGACGCGGGCCTCCTGCTGGCACGCCAGCCGCTCCCCAGGGGACCCCGGGTGGCGATCCTCGGGAACTCCGAGTCGCTGGGGCTTCTGACGTACGACGCGTGTCTCGCCGAAGGGCTCAGGCCGCTTCCGCCGCGGGACCTGACCACGGCGGCCTCGGCGGAGGACTTCCACCGGGCGCTGGCGGAGGCCCTCGCCGACGACGGCTGCGACGCCGTGGTCGTGACGGCCATACCGGCGGTGGGGGAGACCTCGGCCGCCGACGCGGCGCTCGCCGAGGCACTCCGGTCCTCCGCGGCGGCGGCTCCGGCGAAACCCGTGCTCGTGGTGCACGTCGAGCTGGGCGGGCTCGCCGAGGCCCTGTCCGCCGCCGCGAGCACCGCTCCCCAGGCCGCCGACACGGCACCCGGTGCGGCGCCCGGCGCCCGGTTCCACCCCGCCGACCGCTCGCCCACCGCGGTGAGCGCCGATGCCGCGTCGGACTCCCGGCTCATCCCCGCCTACCCCGCGGCCGAGCGGGCCGTCCGTGCCCTCTCCGAAGCCGTCAAGTACGCCCAGTGGCGCCTGGACGCCGGCGAGCCCGGCAAGGTGCCCGAGCACGAGGACATCGACGAAAAGGGAGCGGCGCGGCTGATCGACGACCTCCTCGCGCGCGGGGAGGGGCTGACGCTCGGTGGCGAGGAGACGGGGGCGCTGCTCGGGCGGTACGGCATCGACGTACACCGTTCCCTGCCCGCCCCCACACCGGACGACGCCGTGGCGGCCGCGCGCTCCATCGGATATCCCGTGGCCCTCAAGACCACTGCCCCGCACCTGCGGCACCGCGCCGACCTGGGCGGCGTACGGCTGGACCTGGCGGACGAGGAACAACTGCGCCGGGCGTACACGGAGTTGACCGAGCTGTTCGGGACGCCGACGGTGCTGCGCCCGGTCGTGCAGGGGATGGCGCCGCGCGGCGTCGACACGGTCGTCCGCGCGGTGATCGACCCGGCGGCCGGGGCGGTGCTCTCCTTCGGGCTCGCCGGAGCCGCCTCTGAACTGCTCGGGGACACGGCGCACCGGCTGATTCCGGTCACCGACCGGGACGCGGCCTCACTGGTCCGGTCGATCCGGACGGCGCCGCTCCTGTTCGGCTGGCGCGGCTCCGCGCCGGTCGACACGGCGGCCCTCGAAGAGCTCATGCTGCGGATGTCCCGGCTGGTCGACGACCACCCCGAGGTCGTCGCGGTCTCGCTGGAGCCGGTCGTGGTCGCCCCGACCGGTCTGAGCGTGCTGGGCGCCACGGTACGACTGGCCCGCGCCCCGCTCCGGGACGACCTCGGCCCCCGGACCCTGCCGGTCGTCTGAGTCGCCTGAGTCGTCCGAGCCGGCCGGGGCGCCCGTGCCGTTCGTGCCGTCCGAGGGGCACTGGCTCCAGGGCGGTCCGTACCGCGGCGCGGCCCGGCCCCGCACGGCGGTCGTCGCCCGAGCGGTGTCGCCAGAGAGGTCCTCGCCCCGGACCTCTGCCCGTGTCCCAGGTGCCGCCCCGGGCGTCCGCCGCCCGTCCGGTGTGCCGCGGCGCTTCCCCGTCCCGGCCGTGTCGCCGCTGTCGCCGTACGCACGTCCGCCCGGTCGCCGTCCCCGGTTCGATCTGTTCCGTCCACGACAGACCGCCGCGAGCGGTGCCTCGCAGTCAGTGGGCCCCCGTAGGATGGACGACATGGCCAAGACCAGTACGACGACCCAGGGGCTGCGAGCGGCGATCGAGCGCAGCGGCTACTACCCGGCCCTCGTGGCCGAGGCGGTGGAGGCCGCGATCGGCGGCGAGACCATCCGGTCGTACCTGGTCCACCAGGAGACGACGTTCGACGCGAACGAGGTGCGCCGGCACGTCACCGTGCTCGTCCTCACCGGCAACCGCTTCATCGTCAGCCACACCGACGAGCAGAACGCGGACACCACGTCCCCGACGCCGTACGCCACCACTTCGACGGAGTCGGTCAAGCTCGGCCGGATCTCGTCGGTGGTCGTCAGCCGCGTCGTCGCGAACCCCGAGTCGTACACACCGGGCACGTTGCCCCGCGAGGTGGTCCTGACCATCGGCTGGGGCGCCGTCTCCCGCATCGATCTGGAGCCGGCCGCCTGCGGTGACCCCAACTGCGAGGCCGATCACGGCTACACGGGCAACTCGACAGCCGACGACCTGAGCCTGCGCGTCAGCGAGGCAGGGGACGGTCCGGAGACCGTCCGCCAGGCCCTGGCCTTCGCGCAGTCCCTCTCCGAGGCGACCGCGGACACCACCCGCTGATGGCCCTGCCCACCTGGGACCACCCGGAGCCGCTCGCCATCGGCTCCGCGCCCGTCCCCGAGTACGGAGCCGGCTCGCTGGCCGATCTGCTGCCCACGCTCGCCGCGGGCATGTCCGTGCCCGGCGCGAGGGCCGCCATACCGGAGCTGGCCGCAGCCGACCGGAACTGCGTGTTCCTGATCGACGGACTCGGCTGGGAGCAGCTCAAGGCCCACCCGGACGAGGCACCCTTCATGACGTCGCTCCTGGCGTCCTCGCGGGGTGGCACAGGGCGTCCGATCACCGCGGGTTACCCTGCCACCACCGCGACCTCCCTCGCCTCCGTCGGCACCGGCCTGCCCCCGGGCGCGCACGGCCTGCCCGGCTACACCGCGCGCAACCCCGCCACCGGCGACCTGATGAACCAGCTCCGCTGGAACCCGTGGACCGATCCGCGCGCCTGGCAGCCCTACCCCACGATCTTCCAGCTGGCGGACGCGGCGGGTGTGCACACCGCCCAGGTCTCCTCGCCCACCTTCCAGAACACACCGCTGACGAAGATCGCGCTGAGCGGCGGGACGTTCCACGGCCGGCTGACCGGCGAGGAGCGCATGGACTTCGCGGCCGAGCAACTGGCCGCCGGGGACCGCTCCTTGGTCTACACGTACTACGCGGAGGTGGACGGCAAGGGCCACCGCTTCGGTGTCGACTCGGACCCCTGGCGCGGCCAGCTGATGTACGTCGACCGCCTGGTCCAGCGCCTCGCGGAGCAGTTGCCGCCGCGCTCCTCGCTGTACGTCACCGCCGACCACGGCATGATCGACATCCCCTTCGACGAGCAGCACCGCATCGACTTCGACGAGGACTGGGAGCTGCGCGCCGGGGTCGCCCTGCTGGGCGGCGAGGGCCGTGCCCGCCATGTGTACGCGGTCCCGGGCGCCGAGGTGGACGTGCTGACCTGCTGGCGCGAGGTCCTCGGCGAGCAGTTCTGGATCGCCTCCCGGGACCAGGCGATCGAGGCGGGCTGGTTCGGCCCGCAGGTCGACGAGCGAGTGTACGCCCGGCTGGGCGACGTCATCGCGGCCGCCCGGGACGACGTCCTGATCATCGCGTCCGAGCGGGAGCCGAAGGAGTCGGCGATGGTCGGCAACCACGGTTCGATGACCCCCGTCGAGCAACTGGTGCCGCTCCTCCAAGTACGCTCCTGACGCCCTTCTCTCCTTCCCCCTGCCTCCGTTGCCGAAAGGTACTCAACTCCCCATGCCCGAGCTGGTGTTCTTCTCCGGAACGATGGACTGCGGGAAGTCCACGCTGGCTCTCCAGATCGAGCACAACCGCTCGGCGCGGGGTCTGCAGGGCATGATCTTCACGCGCGACGACCGCGCGGGCGAGGGCAAACTCTCCTCGCGTCTCGGCCTGGTCACCGACGCGGTCGAGGTGGCGGACGACCAGGACCTGTACGCCTACCTGGTCGACCACCTCTCCCAGGGCGGCCGGGCGGACTACGTGATCGCGGACGAGGCCCAGTTCCTGGCCCCCCGGCAGATCGACCAGCTGGCCCGGGTGGTGGACGACCTGGGGGTCGACGTCTTCGCCTTCGGGATCACCACCGACTTCCGCTCCAAGCTGTTCCCGGGCTCCCAGCGCCTCGTCGAACTGGCCGACCGGGTCGAGGTCCTCCAGGTGGAGGCCCTGTGCTGGTGCGGCGCCCGCGCCACGCACAACGCCCGCACCGTGGGCGGCGAGATGGTCGTCGAGGGCGCCCAGGTCGTCGTCGGCGACGTCAACCAGCCCGACGTCGGCTACGAGGTCCTGTGCCGCAGGCACCACCGTCGCCGTATGACGGCCGCCACGGCCCACGCGAGCGCCCTGTCACCCGATGTCCTGCCGATCGCCTCGGCCTGAGGCCTGAGCCCCGGGTCCGATGCCCCGGGTCCGATGCCCTCGGCCCCGGCTCGCTGGCGCCCGGCCCGTCGCCGGCTCGCCGGGTACCCCGGCTCACCGCGTCATGTGACGGCATGGATCAGGGAGAACGTCGCTCCCTCCGGATCCGCCACGGTCGCCACACGGCCGTACGGGGAGTCGTGGGCCGGTCCGACGAGGTGCCCGCCGAGTTCCGTGACGCGGCGGACGGTCTCGTCCACGTCGGCGGCCTCGAAGTACGTGAGCCAGTGCGGACCGCGGTCGCGGGGCAGGGTGTTCCCGACCCCGTGCACGCCCGCCACCGGGCGGCCTTCGATGTGCAGGGTCACGTAGTCGAAGTCGGGCGAGACGGTCGGCTCCAGTTCGTAGCCGAAGACCCCCTGGTAGAACTTGACGACACTCTGGGTGTCGCGCGTCACGAGCTCGTTCCACACCGGGGTGCCGGGCACGCCGGTGATCTCCGTGCCGGGGTGGGCCACCACCTGCCAGAGGCCGAAGACGGCGCCCGACGTGTCGGAGGCGATCGCCAGACGGCCGGCCTCGGCCGCGTCGAGCGGTCCCACGCCCACGGTTCCGCCGCTGAGCCGTACCGTCTCGGCGGTCTGGTCCACGTCCGCCGACGCGAAGTACGGCGTCCAGGCGATGGGCAGGTGCCGGTCGGGCGGCAACTGGCCGATCCCGGCCACCTCGTGGCCGTCGAGCAGCGCTCGCGCGTACGGGCCGAGCTGGGGTGGGCCAGGCTGGAACTCCCAGCCGAACAGCGCTCCGTAGAAGTCCTGGGTCGCGGCCATCTCATGCACCATCAGGCTCACCCAGCAGGGTGTGCCGGGCAGGTGCCGAGCGTGCGTGGTGTCGTTCGGGCCGGCCGATTCCCGTGCCTCGGTCATCGTCACTCTCTTCTCGGCCACTCGCGGTGGCCGGTCACCTTCCGCCTGCGAACACGCGTACTCAGTCGCGTGCGTGCACGCCCCGTGCCGATGTTCGCACCACCGGCCGTGCCGCGCGTCCCGGCCGCGCCGCCGTTCGGCGGCCCGCGACGAGAGGAAGCCCGATATGCCGTTTCTCATCCATTTCGGAGTGATTGCCGCGTGGTGTCCATCGGTTGTACAGCATGTGCCCGATCCCGTACGCCTGGTGATCGGACCTGTCCGGCGGAGCAGAGTAGCCGGACATGGACGACGCGGCCACCCCGTGCGCAAGGATGGTGGCCATGAACGCCATCATCACCGCACCCGAGCTCGCGAGCGATCTGGCGGGTCCGAACCCGCCGGTGCTCCTCGACATCCGCTGGCAGTTGGGCGGCCCCAACCTGCGCTCCGAGTACGAGAACGCGCACATCCCGGGTGCCGTCTTCGTCGATCTGGATTCCGAACTGGCTGGTCCGGCCGGTGCGGCGGGCCGCCATCCGCTTCCCGGCGCCGAGGTCTTCGGCGCGGCGATGCGGGCCGCGGGAGTGTCCGAGAACCGTGACGTGGTCGTGTACGACGGAGGGCAGGGCTGGGCCGCCGCGCGTGCCTGGTGGCTGCTCGGCTATTCGGGTCATCCGTCGGTACGCGTGCTTGACGGCGGGTTCGCCGCCTGGAGCGGTCCGGTGTCCTCGGAGGTCCCCTCGCCGACGCCCGGAACGTTCGTACCGGCGCCCGGCGCACGGCCGTTGCTCGACGCGGACGGGGCCGCCGCGCTCGCCCGCACCGGGCTGCTGCTCGATGCCCGCGCCGGTGAGCGGTACCGGGGCGAGGTCGAGCCGATCGATCCGGTCGGCGGGCACATCCCGGGCGCCGTCTCCGCCCCGACCACCGAGAACGTCACGGAGGACGGACGGTTCCTGCCGTCGGCCGAACTCGCCGACCGCTTCAAGTCCCTCGGCGTGACGCCCACGTCCGAGGTCGGCGTCTACTGCGGCTCCGGTGTCTCGGGGGCCCATGAGGTGCTGGCCCTCGCCGTGTCCGGCATTCCCGCGGCTCTGTACGCGGGTTCGTGGTCGGAGTGGTCCCAGGACGGCGACCGCCCCGTCGCGGTGGGCCCCGACCCGCAGTGACAGCCCGGTGCTCCGGGTCCGCCGTGCAGGGCGCGCCCGCCCCGCCCCGCCGCCGGTTGTACGAGGACGGGGCCCGCACCGGATCGGCGCGGGCCCCGTCGTCGTACACCTGGCTAGTCCTGCTTCTTCCGCCGTGTGCCGAAGACGATCTCGTCCCAGCTCGGGACCGCCGCTCTGCGGCCCGGGCGGACGCCGTCGGCTTCGGCCTGGCGGTCGGTCGCGCCGACGAGCCGGTCGCGATGGCTGCCGACCGAGCGGGGCATCAGCACGTCCGCGTACGCGGAACCGGCACCGGCCGAGGCGGCGGGAGCCGGGGGCTCCTCCGCCTCGGATTCGTCGGCGGGCTCCTCGGCGGGCCGCTCGGTGGTGGCGGGCCGCTCCGGGACGACCATGTCGCCCCGGAAGCTGGGCACAGCCTCCAGGAGACTGGTCAGCGAGTCCCGGTCCTCGGCCTCCTCGGCCGGTTCCGGGGGCGGCGGGGGCAGGCTCGGCCGCTCCATCTGCCGGTCCAGGGCGCGGTCCAGCGGACGGTCGCGGGGCAGCCTGGCGATCCGCGGCACGAACGGGAAGCTCGGCTCGGGTGCCGCGAGGTCCTCGGGCTCGCCGATCAGCGAGCGCGCCTCGTCGTCGACGGCCTGGACGAGCCGCCGGGGCGGGTCGTAGGTCCAGCTCGCGGCGTGCGGTTCACCCGCGACCCGGTAGACCAGCAGGACTTCCCAGGTGCCGTCGTCGCGGCGCCACGAGTCCCACTGGACGGTGTCCTTCTCGGCGCCCCGGATCAGCAGCCGCTCCTGGACGGCCTCGCCGAGCTGGGGTCCGGCGTTCTCTCCGGGGCGGCGGACGGGAGTCTTCCTGGCGCGCTCGGCCATGAAGGCGCGCTCGGCCAGCACGGGTCCCTCGAAGCGACGGACGCGATCGACGGGGATTCCGGCGAGCTGCGCGACTTCCTCCGCGGAGGCGCCGGCGCGTATACGCGCCTGGATGTCTCGGGGGCGAAGATGGCTCTCCACCTCGATCTCGATCTGGCCGAGGCGGGGACGGTCGCCGCGTACGGCGGCGCGCAGACGCTCGTCAATCGGAAGCGTGTACTCCGTACTGTCCGCAGCCTTCAGCACCAGCCGTGTGCCGTCGTTAGAGACGGCCACGACACGCAGTTCGGGCATGGGGACCTCCCGGGTGGTGCCTGCCGACGTCACGTGCGTCGCTGCTTCCGCTAGTCGAGTGTGGCCTGCCCGGGTGCAGCCTGCCACAACCTTGCCGAGTTGCCCGGCGTGTCGGGCACGGGCCCGGGGTCGCCGTTATGGCACGGTTACCTATTCGCAACGCTAAGTGACGAACTCCATCACCCTGTGCAACGAGCCCCCTCCCGGCGGTCCTGCAAGGCCCCGGACGCCCTGGCGGGAGTCCGGACCCAGGGCTCGCAACAGTACTCCATTCGGGCCACATGCGTGGATCGGCACGCCGCCCAACTTCGAGCGGGGGGTGGTAGTTGGCCGTTCCTGGCGCCTTCAGGGGATCGTCGAACGTGGCGCACTTCACGTAATCGGCAGAAACGGAACTAATCGTTTCGCCCGTACGTCCCCTTCTCGTGCGATCGGTCGATCAAGTACGGGAAAGGCAGGCAAGGTCCGGGAATGCGTGAGAAGCCTGAAGTCGGCGGCGAGGAGCCGGGTGCCGACGTGGAGCCGAGGAAGAAGCGGGTGGACCTGAGCGTCCCTCAAGTGGCGGGCAGCGCGGTGGCCGCGGTGGTCGCCGCGAAACTCGCCTCGTACTTCGGCGTCTACGGGACGATCCTGGGCGCGGGGCTGGTCAGCGCCATCGCCACCTGCGGAGGAACGCTCTTCCAGCACTTCTTCAGGCGTACCGGCGAACAGATACGTGACGTGAAGGTGCAGCCGAAACCGAAGCCCCGGCGGATGCCCGGTAATCCCGGCGAGTTCACCGAGGGGACCGTCTACCGCGCACGGGTCAGGAGTTGGAAGCGGCCGCTGGTCGCGACCGCCCTCGTCTTCGGCGTCACGATGGCCGGAATCACCACGTTCGAAATGGTCTCGGGGCGCAGTTTCAGCGGCGACGGCACGAGCACGACGGTCGGCGACGCCTTCAAGGGGCACAGGTCCGGCTCGGGAAGTCCGGAGCCCGGCACGGCACCCTCGACCGGGTCGTCGCCTTCCACGGCCCCGGCCGCTCCGGAGGAGACGTCCCCGTCCACCGGCGGTGGCGGCTCGGGGGACCTGGGCGGCGCCGGCGGAAGCGGCGGGGACGCGACGGCGGAACCGACGCCCGGCGACGGCGCGTCCCCGGGACCGGAAGCTGGGGACGGCGCCCCGACTCCCGCACCCAGCACGACCGCTACGACCCCAGAACCCTCCGCAAGTAGTCGTTCGCAAAGCGCCGATCCGGATCGAGCCGATCCCTCAGCGCCGTGAACTCGCCGAAGCGCGGATAGACCTTGGTGAAGTACTCGGCGTCGCGCGTGTGCACCTTGCCCCAGTGCGGCCGCCCCTCGTGCGCGGTGAAGATCCGCTCGGCCGCGGTGAAGTACTCCTGATAGGGGGTCCCCCTGAACATGTGGACGGCGATGTACGCGCTCTCCCGTCCGGACGCCGTGGACAGGGTGATGTCGTCGGCGGGCGCGGTCCTCACCTCCACCGGGAAGCTGACCCGCAGGGACGAGCGGTCGACCATCGACTTCAGCTCGCGCAGCGTCTCGACGAGGGCCTCGCGCGGCACGGCGTACTCCATCTCCACGAAACGCACGCGGCGCTGAGAGGTGAAGACCTCGTACGGAATGTCGGTGTAGGTGCGCGCGGACAGCGCGCGGCTGGAGAGTCTCGCCATCGACGGGATGGCGGCGGGCACGGCCCGGCCGAGCAGATTGACCACCTGGAAGACGCCGTTGGAGAGGAACTCGTCCTCGATCCAGCCGCGGATCGGCCCCACCGGCCTCTCGGGGCCGGCGCTGCGGTTGTTGCGCTTGGTGTTGCAGTTGCCCGTGTGCGGGAACCAGTAGAACTCGAAGTGCTCGTTCTCGGTGAAGAGTTCCTCGAAGTCGGCGGTGACCCTGTCGAAGGTCATCGGCTCCTCGCGGGCCGTGAGGAGGAAGACGGGCTCCACGGAGAAGGTGATCGCGGTGACGATCCCCAGGGCGCCGATGCCTATTCGGGCCGCCGCGAAGACCTCGGGGTTCTCGTGCTCGGAGCAGGACAGCACCGAGCCGTCCGCCGTCACCAGTTCGAGGCCCTTGATCTGCGCGGCGATCGAGGCCGAGTCGCGCCCGGTGCCGTGCGTCCCGGTGCTGATCGCCCCCGAAACGGTCTGCTCCATGATGTCGCCCATGTTCGTGAGCGACAGACCCTCACGCGCGAGCGCCATGTTGAGTCTCTTGAGCGGAGTGCCCGCCTCGACCGTGACCGTCATGGCCGTACGGTCGATCTTGCGGATGCCGGTCAACAGTTGAGGACGGATCAATACGCCGTCGGTCGCGGCGGCCGCCGTGAAGGAGTGCCCGGTGCCGACGGCCTTCACCGTCAGGCCGTCCTCGGCCGCCTTCCGCACGGCGGCGGAGAGTTCGTCGACCGAGGCAGGGGTGACCTCCCGTACGGGACGGGCGGTGACGTTCCCCGCCCAGTTACGCCACGTGCCGCTCTTCCCGCTCACTGTGGTGCTCATGAGACCCTCCCCGCTGCGGAACCGGCCTGCTGAGCCGGCGATACCCGAGGAAACCGACCGCGACCGCGACGGCCCCGGACACCGCCGGAACCCCGTACCCGGCCTCGGCGCCGGCGGAGTCGATCACCCAGCCGGCCACGGAGGAGCCGAGCGCGACTCCGACCGCGAGTCCGGTGCTCACCCAGGTCATGCCTTCGGTCAGTTTCGCGCGAGGTACGTGCTGTTCGATGAGGGACATCGTCGTGATCATCGTGGGAGCGATGGAGAGGCCCGCAACGAACAGCGCCACGGCCAGGAACGGCAAGTTTCCGACCAGTAGGAGGGGGATCATACTCACGGCCATCGCGCATATGCCCAGCAGCCACCTGCGTTCGGGCGCCCCCTTGAAGTGCATCAGTCCGAAGACGGCTCCCGCGAGACAGGAGCCCGCCGCGTAGAGGGCCAGCACGATGCTCGCGGCGCCCTTGTGGCCCTGCTCCTCGGCGAAGGCCACGGTGACCACGTCGACGGCTCCGAAGATCGTCCCGGTCGCCACGAACGTGGCCACCAGGACCTGGAGTCCGGCCGAGCGGAGCGCCGAACCGCCGGCGTGCTGCCCGCGCGGATGCGGCTCGGGCTCGGTGGCGCGCTGGGAGGTCAGCCAGAAGACCCCGGCCGCCAGGAAGCAGGCGGCGAGCAGCGGTCCGGCCTCCGGGAACCACACCGTGGACAGGCCGATGGAGATGATCGGCCCGAAGATGAAGCAGATCTCGTCCACCACGGACTCCAGGGAGTACGCGGTGTGCAGTTGCGGGGTGCCACCGTAGAGAGCCGCCCAGCGGGCCCGGATCATCGCGCCGACGCTCGGGACGCAGCCGATGCCGGCCGCGCACACGAACAGCACCCAGTCCGGCCACTCGAAGTGCGCGGCGACCAGCAGTCCGGCGGCCGCCGTGAGCGCGAAGAGCGTCACCGGGCGCAGGACCCGCCGCTGTCCGTGCAGGTCCACCATCCGCGAGACCTGCGGACCCATCGCCGCGGCCGCCAGCGCGATGGTCGCCGACAAGGCGCCCGCGAGACCGTACCGCCCGGTCAGCTGGGAGATCATCGTGACCACGCCGATGCCCATCATGGACAGCGGCATCCTGCCGAGCAGGCCCGCGGCGGAGAAGCCCTTGGAGCCGGGGGCGGCGAACAGGGCGCGGTACGGGCTGGGCACGGGGGTCTCCGTCGGCTCGGCTCGGCCCCACCCGGTCACCACGGGCGGCCCGAACTTCGGTAAGGCGTGAAGCTGGCCGATACAGCTTACGGGTTAGGTGACCCTAAACGCACGCCTCCGTGCCCCCTCCGCCCACCCCGCGCACCCCCTCGCACCGGCCCCGCGCACCCCATGACACGTACTCCGCGCACCCCCTGACACCCACCCCGCGCCCCCTCGCACCCGCCCGAGCACGTGTCCCCACACCCGCCGGGCCCTACGTCGCCGCCTCCTTCACCGCCCCGCCGTTTCTCGCATGTCACTGGCGGGTGGCAGGATCGGACGCATGCCAGAAGCGCTCGATGCCACCCCCTACGACGCCCTGCTCCTGCTCTCGTTCGGCGGTCCCGAAGGCCGGGACGAAGTGGTCCCGTTCCTGGAGAACGTGACGCGGGGCCGGGGTATCCCCAAGGAACGGCTCAAGGAGGTGGGGCAGCACTACTTCCTGTTCGACGGGATCAGCCCCATCAACGAGCAGAACCGCGCCCTGCTCGACGCGCTGCGCAAGGACTTCGCGGAGCACGGACTGGATCTGCCGGTCTACTGGGGCAACCGGAACTGGGCGCCGTATCTGACCGACACGCTGCGCGAGATGGTCGCCGACGGGCGGCGCCGGATCCTCGTGCTGGCCACCAGCGCGTACGCCTCGTACTCGGGCTGCCGGCAGTACCGCGAGGACCTGGCGGGGGCGCTGGCCGTGCTGGAGGGGGAGGGGCTGGAGCCGCCGAGGATCGACAAGCTGCGGCACTACTTCAACCATCCCGGGTTCGTGGAGCCGATGGCCGAGGGTGTTCTGCGGTCGCTGGCGGAACTGCCCGAGGAGGTCCGTGCCGACGCGCATCTGACGTTCACCACGCACTCGATCCCGGTCGCCGCGGCGGACACCTCCGGCCCGGTCGAGGGACACGGTGACGGTGGCGCGTACGTCCGGCAGCATCTGGACGTGGCCCGGCTGATCGCGGAGGCGGTGCGGGAGCGGACCGGGACCGCCCACCCGTGGAAGCTCGTCTACCAGTCGCGCTCCGGGGCCCCGCACATTCCGTGGCTGGAGCCGGACATCTGCGACCACCTGGAGGAGTTGCACGGGGCCGGGGTGGCGGCGGCGGTGATGGTGCCGATCGGATTCGTCTCGGACCACATGGAGGTCCTGTACGACCTCGACACCGAGGCGACAGCGAAGGCGGCGGAGTTGGGTCTGCCGGTGCGCCGTTCGGCCACGGTGGGCTCCGACCCCCGCTTCGCCGCGGCGGTCCGTGACCTGGTGCTGGAGCGCGCCGCGGCCGAGAGCGGCCGACGGGTGACACCGTGTGCCCTGGGCGCGCTGGGCGCGAGTCATGACCTGTGCCCGGTGGGCTGCTGTCCGGCCCGTACGCCCAAGCCCGCCGCCGCGGGCGCCGACAGCCCCTACGCATGAGGAGCCCCGTGACCGAGCCTCTGCACACCGAACTGCTCCAGCTCGCACACGAGGCCGCCCGCCGCGCGGGCGCGCTGCTGCGCGACGGCCGCCCGGCGGACCTCGCGGTCGCCGCGACCAAGTCCAGCCCGATCGACGTCGTCACCGAGATGGACATCGCCGCCGAGAAGCTGATCACCGCGCTGATCGCCGAGCACCGCCCCCGCGACGGTTTCCTCGGCGAGGAGGGATCCGCCAGCGAGGGCACCAGCGGCATCCGCTGGATCGTCGACCCGCTCGACGGCACGGTCAACTACCTGTACGGGCTGCCGACCTGGGCGGTGTCCATCGCGGCAGAGCAGGACGGCGAGACCGTCGTGGGCGTGGTGGCGGCACCGATGCGCGGTGAGACGTACCACGCGGTGCGCGGCCGGGGTGCCCGGGCCACCGGCGCCTGGGTCGGCGAGCGCCGGCTGACCTGCCGCCCGTCGCCGCCGCTCGACCAGGCCCTGGTCTCGACCGGTTTCAACTACGTGACCGAGGTCAAGACCCATCAGGCGGACGTGGCCCAGCGGCTGATCCCGCTGGTGCGCGACATCCGGCGCTCCGGCTCGGCCGCGATCGACCTGTGCGACGTCGCGGCCGGCCGCCTCGACGGTTACTACGAGCGGGGCCTGCACCCGTGGGACCTCGCGGCGGGGGACCTGATCGCCCGTGAGGCGGGCGCGGTGACCGGTGGACGCCCCGGAGAGCGCCCCACAGGCGAACTCGTGGTGGCGGCCTCCCCGGGCGTCTTCGAGCCCCTACAGCGGCTCCTGGAGGACCTCGGGGCCTGGCACGACTGACGGCGGCCGGCGGAAGGCGAACAGCGGCCGACGGAAGACGGAAGCGGGACGACGACGGAAACGGAGCGGGGCCCCGGTACTGGATCGATACCGGGGCCCCGCTCTCGTACGTACTGATCAGACGCGCGTCGCGCCGACCTCCACACCGTGCTCGGCGGCGAGGCGGTGCAGGTCGTCCAGCTCGGCCTGCTCGACCTCCGCGAGGAAGTCGTCGCCTGTTTCGCGAGCCCGCGTCAGGTCGGACTCGGTCGCCCTTATGCGCTGCAGAAGTCCTGCGGTGAATGCGTCCATGCTGCGCCCCCTCGTCCTGGGTCGTGGGTCGGGTGGCACGGGGGTGTGCCGATCGGAAGGGGCGATCACGTCTCTGTCGGGTGCCCAGCGCTGCCCAGGCTGGGCGGCGACGGTGCCGGACACCCACGCCCGCTCTGCGGAAGCGGTTGGACGTACCACAAGGTGGCTTGCCACATGCAGAGCGTGATCGCGGGGTGTAAAGCCGTCCTCCCCCCGCTCTCTTCCGTGGAAACCTCAACCCGGCGAGAAAATCTGGCATTCCCGGTCCCCTGGACGGGCTTACCTGGCGCCTCTCCCGTCTTACAGCCGGTTTACGGCCGAAAAGGGCAGGATGGAGCTCTCATCCGTGACAGACCTGCCCGCGTGGTGCCCTGAAGCGTGCCCCGCCGGTGGACAGAGGAAGGACTATCGACGTGCGCGTACTCGTCGTCGAGGACGAGCAACTGCTCGCCGATGCGGTGGCCACCGGACTGCGCCGGGAGGCCATGGCCGTCGACGTCGTGTACGACGGCGCCGCCGCGCTGGAGCGCATCGGGGTCAACGACTATGACGTGGTCGTCCTCGACCGCGACCTGCCGCTCGTGCACGGCGACGACGTCTGCCGCAAGATCGTCGAGCTCGGCCTGCCCACGCGCGTGCTGATGCTGACCGCCTCCGGCGACGTCAGCGACCGTGTCGAGGGCCTGGAGATCGGCGCCGACGACTACCTCCCCAAGCCGTTCGCGTTCAGCGAGCTGACCGCACGCGTGCGTGCCCTCGGACGTCGTACGAGCGTGCCGCTGCCGCCGGTCCTGGAGCGTGCGGGGATCAAGCTCGACCCCAACCGCCGCGAGGTCTTCCGCGACGGCAAGGAGGTCCAGCTCGCCCCCAAGGAGTTCGCCGTCCTGGAGGTGCTGCTGCGCAGCGAGGGCGCCGTCGTCTCCGCGGAGCAGCTCCTGGAGAAGGCCTGGGACGAGAACACGGACCCGTTCACCAACGTCGTGCGCGTGACCGTCATGACACTGCGCCGCAAGCTCGGCGAGCCTGCCGTGATCGTCACCGTGCCCGGCTCCGGCTACAGGATCTGATCCCGTCGTGGCCACCACCCCCGCGCCGCCCACGGCGCCTCCGAAGCCCACCTGGGACCCGCAGCCGGAGCCCCCGTTCCCGTGGCTGCGCCCGACCATCCGCATACGACTCACGCTGCTCTACGGCGGCATGTTCCTGATCGCCGGCATCCTGCTGCTGTCGATCATCTACCTGCTCGCGGCGCAGGCGCTGAACGTGGGCAGCGAGCTCCCCTTCACGATCCTTTCGGGGCGGGTCGGTAGCAGCACCTGCAACCTCCCGCAGGACCCCTCGTCGGACGAGCTCAACCACGCGATCTACGAATGCGTGAACCGGCAGCGCCAGCACGCCCTGGACGACCTGCTCAGCCGCTCGCTGCTGGCCCTCCTCGGGCTCGCGATCATCGCCTTCGCGTTCGGCTACGCGATGGCGGGACGCGTGCTTTCGCCGCTCGGCCACATCACCCGCACCGCGCGCGCGGTGGCCGGCTCCGACCTGTCCCGGCGGATCGAACTGGACGGCCCGGACGACGAGCTGAAGGAGCTAGCGGACACCTTCGACGACATGCTGGAGCGGCTGCAGCGGGCCTTCACCGCGCAGCAGCGGTTCGTCGGGAACGCCTCGCACGAACTGCGGACGCCGCTCGCGATCAATCGCACCCTCCTGGAGGTGCACCTCTCGGGACCGGGGGTGCCGACGGAGATGCAACAGCTGGGCAAGACGCTGCTCGCCACGAACGAGCGCAGTGAGCAGCTCGTCGAGGGCCTGCTGCTGCTCGCCCGCAGCGACAACCAGATCGTCGAGCGCAAACCCGTGGACCTCGCCGAGGTCGCCTCGCAGGCCGTCGACCAGGTGCACGCCGAGGCGGAGACCAAGGGCGTGAAGATCCGCGGGCAGCGGGCTCCGGTGGTCGTCCAGGGCAATGGCGTCCTCCTGGAGCGGATCGCCCTGAACCTCGTCCAGAACGCCGTCCGGTACAACGTGCCGAAGGACGGCTGGGTCGAGGTCACGACCGAGGTGCAGCACGGCCAGGCGGTCCTGGAGGTGTCGAACACGGGACCGGTGGTTCCCGCGTACGAGGTCGACAATCTTTTCGAGCCCTTCCGGAGGCTGCGTACGGAGCGCACGGGAAGCGACAAGGGTGTGGGCCTCGGCCTGTCGATCGCCCGGTCGGTGGCGCGCGCACACGGTGGTCACATCGTCGCTCAGCCACGCGAAGGAGGTGGGCTCGTGATGCGCGTCACCCTTCCCATCTGAGACCATGACGCGGACACGCGAGGATGTTCGCTTTGCGCGGAATTTTCTGGTCACCCACTCGAGTGACCCGTGTGTGATCGATCACAAGGGCGATTTTTGGTCCATCCACTCTCCGTGATCATGCAAGCTGTCGGAAAGCCGGGAAAATCCGGGTTTTCGGGGGTCTTGATCACGGGAAGTACACGGTGGGACGCCTTTGAAGTGCGGCCACAAGACCGTGTACGGTCCGCATCGCCATCCAAGCCGATCACTCTTGATGAGTCCGGTTGGGTGTCGATTGAGTAACAGACCTTGATGTGAGGCAAAATCTCCGCCTCGGGTCGGGCACAAGTCCGGCCTCTCACGCGTTACGTGCGCTGGAGACACCGCAGACACCCAGAGGGGGAGAGCGACAATGGCAACGGATTACGACACCCCACGCAAGACCGACGACGACGTCGACTCGGACAGCCTTGAAGAACTGAAGGCTCGCCGGAACGACAAGTCGACGTCGTCCGTCGACGTAGATGAGTTCGAGGCCGCAGAAGGCCTGGAGCTGCCCGGCGCGGACCTCTCGAACGAGGAGTTGGCCGTCCGGGTGCTGCCCAAGCAGCAGGACGAGTTCACTTGCATGAGCTGCTTCCTGGTGCACCACCGCAGCCAGCTGGCCCGCGAGAAGAACGGTCAGCCGATCTGCCGCGACTGCGACTGAGGCAGGGTCGGCCGTGACTGGCTCGGCCTTTCCTTGGAAGCGCCGCCCGCCCTCCGGGGCGGCGGACGAAGGGCCCTTCGAGGGCCCTGAAGGCGTGCGTGACGACGAGCGGGGCTCTTCCGAACAGGGATCAGCCTCGCTCGACCGAGCGGGCGCCACAGGCGGCCTGACGGCCTCCACGGACACCCCCGCGCCCGCCCCGAAGCGTCGCGCGGCGATCGTCCGGGACGGGGTCAGGAAGGGCGTCCACAGTGGCGGCGTCCGGGCCAGGGCGGGCCTGGCGTACGTCACCGACCGCATCATCGACATCGCCCCGCGGGTTCCCGTCCGGGACCTCGCCACACTCCGCAAGCAGTTCCCGGGCCTCGATCCCGAGCAGCTCGCGGACAAACTCGTCGCGGGCGCCGCAGCCGCGACGTCCACCGTCGGCGCCGGGATCGGCGCCGCCGCGATGCTGCCGGTGCCGCCCGCCATGCCCACGGAGCTGGCGGCCGAGATCACCGCCGTCGCCGCGATCGAGCTCAAGCTCATCGCCGAACTCCACGAGGTCTACGGCCTGCGCCCGCCGGGCAACCTCAAGCAGCGCAGCACCGCCTATCTGCACTCCTGGTCGGGCGAGCGCGGCATCGACGTGGCCAAGCCCGTGACGATCAACGCCGCGCTCGGTGGGCAGATGAAGCGTGAGCTGCGCCAGCAGATCATGAAGCGAACGGTCCGGGACCTGCCCAACCTGATGCCTTTCATGGTCGGCGCCGCGGTAGGGGCGGTGATGAACCGTCGCGACACCAAACGCGTGGCGGGGCACATCCGCAAGGACCTGCGCAAGATGCAGGTGCCGTGGGAAGCGCTCCCGGAGCTGCCGCCCCTGGAGAAGCCGACGGACCCGCTGCGGATCGGGGAGATTCCCGGAGACCTGGGGCGCTGAGGCCGCCGCCGCGGCCGGCGCCCACCACCGGCTGTCCGCACTCGGCGGACCGCTGCCTTCGTCGAGCCCCGGACGGGCACCGTAGGACGGCGAAAGAGCCTGAGCCCGGCCGGGCCCTGGACGGTCGCCGCGGGCCGCCTCTTCGGCGCGGCCGGCTGTCACGTGGTTCGGTGGGAGAAGGGCCGCCGGTGACGGTGTGCCGCCTCGCAGGCGCGGCGCCCCGTCCGCCGCGCTGCGGGAGGCGTACGCCACGGCCAAGGAGCGGGTGCTCGACCCGATCCTCGCGCTCGCCGGATTCGACCGCCTGGAGTGGACGACTTCGACCGCCTGGAGTGGACGACTTCGACCGCCTGGAGTGGACGGCGAGCGCCTCGACACCGATGCCGCAGGACGTCGTACGGATCTGGGCGGGGGCAGGCCTCGCGCTCGGGTGAGCAGGGGATCGTGCCCGGGTGACGCGACGACGCGGCGAGCTGCCGTGCCCACCATTGCCGACGGGGCGCACTCTGCGCCCTGCGACCTGATCCGAGCGCTAGTCCCTAGCTGTCCGCGGGCTGGGCCGAAGCCTGCGCCGCCTCCAGGGCGGCCACCAGGCGCTCCGGCTCCCGCGTCGACAGATACAGGTAGGGCGTCGGGTCCGCCGGATCCGTGACCTGGACGCGCAGCGCGGTGGGGATGTACGAGCGCAGCAGCATGAACGCACGGGTGTCGGCCTTGTGCGTGCGCCAGGCGCGCGCCTCCTCCTGGTCCAGGATCTCCGTGTCACCGAGGGCCGCGACCGGGATCCGGGCGTCGCCCGCGATCAGCGAGTCACCGACCACGCGGATGCGGATCGATCCGTACGCGCTCGCCGCGACCGCCGCGACCGCGGTGCCGCCGACCAGCGCCCCCAGCGTCGGCAGGGTGCCGAACGGGAGGAAGACCAGGGCCATCGCGAGCCCGACCAGGAAGCTGATCACCCACCACGACCGGGGTGCGGTGAGGCGTTCTTCGTACGGGGAGGCGGAGAGCTGCATGAAGCCAAGCTTGGCACGGTGCGAAGACTTGGTGGACTCGCGGGTAAGGTCAGCGGCTGTGAGTGGTACTTCCGCAGCTCTGACGCCTCCCGCCGACGCCGTCGCGCCGGTGCGGCACCCCGACGCGCCCGCCCCCGGAGAGCTCCTCGGAGCACACTACGAACAGTGTTTCGGGTGCGGTGGGGGGCAGCCCCACGGACTCCATCTGGAGGCCCGCGCGGGCGACGGCGTTCGGATCACGGCGGAGTTCACCGTGCGGCCCGTCCATCAGGGCGCCCCCGGTCTCGCGCACGGCGGCGTCCTCGCCACCGCGCTCGACGAGACCCTCGGCTCCCTGAACTGGCTGCTGCGGACGATCGCCGTGACGGGACGCCTGGAGACCGACTTCCGCCGCCCCGTGCCCGTCGGCACCGTGCTGTATCTGGAGGCCGAGGTCACCGCGGTGGCCGGCCGGAAGATCTTCTGCACCGCCACCGGGCGGATCGGCGGCCCCGACGGGCCTGTCGCCGTCCAAGCCGACGCCCTCTTCGTCGAGGTGAAGGTCGACCACTTCATCGACAACGGCCGCTCGGAGGAGATCCTGGCAGCCATGAACGACCCGGACCAGATCCGGCGAGCCCGTGCCTTCGAGGTGAACCCGTGACCCGCAATCCCGGGGCCCGTGAGCCCCGTCAAGACGTCGATGTGCTGATCAGGCGCGTCGACCCGGACGTCCCCCTTCCCGAGTACGCGCAACCCGGTGACGCGGGAGCCGATCTGCGCACCACCGAGAGCCGCGAGCTGAAGCCCGGTGAACGGGCCGTGCTGCCGACGGGAGTGTCCATCGCGCTGCCCGAGGGGTACGCGGCCTTCGTGCACCCGCGTTCCGGCCTCGCCGCCCGCTGCGGTGTAGCCCTGGTGAATGCCCCGGGGACGGTTGATGCCGGGTACCGTGGGGAGATCAAGGTGATCGTGGTGAATCTCGACCCGCACGAGTCGGTGCGGTTCGAGCGCTTCGACCGGATTGCTCAACTGGTCGTCCAGCAAGTCGAGAAGGTTCGCTTCCATGAGGTCGCGGAGCTTCCCGACTCGGCGCGGGCCGCAGGGGGCTTCGGGTCCACCGGCGGTCATGCCGCCGTGGACAGCACAACGGGTGGGAATCGATACGCTTCGGTCGTATCCGACCGGGAAGGACAGTGACGTGTTCGGACGTCGCAAGAAGGGCAGTGCCGCCGAGGACGCGGCGGGCGAGGCCGAGCAGGTCGTCGACGGCGTCGACACTGAGACGGACGAGGAGCGCGAGCGCGTGAGGCTCGAACCCGAGCCGCGCCCCGATGGGCCCTGGGACAGCACTGAGGTCCGTGACCCCGCCGAGGGCCGCGTGGACCTGGGCGGTCTTTTCGTGCCCGGAGTCGACGGCATGGAGCTGCGGGTCGAGGTCGCGGGCGACGCGATCGTCGCGGCGACCGTCGTCCTCAACGACAGTGCTGTGCAGCTCCAGGCCTTCGCCGCTCCCAAGCGCGAGGGCATCTGGGGCGAGGTGCGCGAGGAGATCGCCTCCGGGATCACCCAGCAGGGCGGTGTCATCGACGAGGTCGAGGGCCCGCTGGGCTGGGAGCTGCGGGCGCAGGTACCGGTACAGCTGCCGGACGGCACGGGCGGTTTCCAGGTCGTGCGGTTCGTCGGCGTGGACGGCCCCCGCTGGTTCCTGCGCGGAGTGATCTCCGGGCAGGGCGCGGTGCAGCCGCAGGCCGCGGGTCTGCTGGAGCAGATCTTCCGGGACACGGTCGTCGTCCGCGGTGAGGGCCCGATGGCCCCCCGCGACCCGATCGTCCTGAAGCTGCCGAACGACG
Organism: Streptomyces sp. NPDC060027; assembly: GCF_042737005.1. NCBI lineage: Bacteria > Bacillati > Actinomycetota > Actinomycetes > Kitasatosporales > Streptomycetaceae > Streptomyces > Streptomyces sp. NPDC060027. The sequence continues at coordinate 6,534 of NZ_JBHWVI010000051.1, read as the reverse complement.
CGCAGATGGTCCCCGAGGGTGTTCAGCAGGAAGAGCAGGGTGGCTCCCGCTTCTCCGGCGGCATGGGACAGCTGCAGCGCGGACCGGAGATCACCGAAGTCCGCTAGCCGGACATCGACTGGTCGGACATCAGGTGGGCCGCACCCCCAGGGGTGCGGCCCTTTCCTGTGTTCGCCTGCTGGTTTCCCGGCATTTCCGGCAGACCGGTCCGCGTTCCACGGCGGACCGGTCCGCGCGGGCGGCCCGTCCTGGCCGGGTTCTTGTACGTGAACGGTAGTTGAGCAGCGGGTCTTTCTTCAGGCCTTGACGGAAGTCTGGTCCATACCTATGGTCACCGGCCAGCGCACGTGTTCAGCATCCCACGCGTAGTTCACATACAAGAACGGATGGCTCTGCATGTCCGACACCCCCACTCGGCATCGCCGCAGACGGCGCCCGGCCCTCCTCGTCACCGTCGCCGCCGCGACCGCCGGGCTCATGGGCACTCTCCTGTCCTGGCCCGGCGCGCACCCGGCCGAGGCGGCGCCCGCCACCTTCGTCCACCCCGGAGTCACGGTCTCCAAGAGCCAGTTGGACTTCGCCCGCACCGAGGTCCTGGCCGGCGCCCAGCCCTGGAAGGGCGCCTACGACCAGATGATGGCGAGCAAGTACGCCTCGCTCACGCGCACCCCCACACCCCGCGCGACCGTCGAGTGCGGCTCGTACTCCAACCCCAATTACGGCTGCACGGACGAGCGCGAGGACGCGATAGCCGCGTACACCGACGCCCTCGCCTGGTACATCACGCGCGACGAGCGGTACGCGAAGAAGTCGATCGAGCTGATGGACGCCTGGTCGGGGGTGATCAAGGACCACACCAACAGCAACGCGCCCCTGCAGACCGGCTGGGCGGGCTCCTCCTGGCCCAAGGCCGCCGAGATCATCAAGTACACGTACACCGGCACTTGGGCGAACTCCGGCCGCTTCGCGACCATGCTGCGCGACGTCTACCTGCCGGAGATCATCAACGGCTCCAACTCCAACGGCAATTGGGAACTGTCGATGATGGAGGCCGCGGTCGGCATCTCCGTCTTCCTGGAGGACAAGACGTCGTACGACAAGGCCATGGCGAAGTTCCGGACGCGTACGGCGGCGTACGTCTACCTCTCCACCGACGGCGCCGTGCCGAAGACCGTGCCGAGCCAGAACCTCGACACCACCGCGAAGATCGTCAGCTACTGGCAGGGGCAGTCCACCTTCGTCACCGGGCTCACCCAGGAGACCTGCCGCGACTTCACCCACACCGGATACGGCATCTCGGCCATCTCGCACATCGCCGAGACCAGCCGCGTCCAGGGCCAGGACCTGTACGGCACCGATGTCGGCGAGCGGCTGCGCCAGGCACTCGGCTTCCAGTCGAAGTACCAGCTGGGCACGGCGGCGCCGAGCTGGCTGTGCGGCGGCTCGCTGAACCTCGGGGTCGGGCCGGTCACCGAGGTCGGCCACAACGCCCTGCACAATCGCCTGGGCATCGCGATGACCAACACCCAGACGCTCACCCTGCAGAACCGCCCGGCGGGCAGCAACAACCTGTTCGTGGCGTGGGAGACGCTGACGCACGGCGACAATCCCGCGTGAACCGGGGTCGTGCGAAGTCGCGTGAGGTCGTGGCGGCATCAGGGTTGCGTCAAAGACGTCCCCCGAGCGGCTTCTCGTCCCTTTCGCCGGGATTCCTGGCCGTAAGGTCGACGCTGCGTACACGGCGGTGACAGGAAGACAATAGGGCTCATGGGACGCGGCAAGCTTCGGATCTACCTCGGTGCGGCACCGGGCGTCGGCAAGACGTACGCGATGCTCTCCGAGGCGCACCGTCGCGTCGAACGCGGGACGGACTGCGTGGTGGCGTTCGTCGAGCACCACCACCGGCCGCGCACCGAGGTGATGCTGCACGGTCTGGAGCAGGTGCCCCGCAGGGAGCTGGAGTACCGGGGCGGCCTCTTCACCGAGATGGACGTCGATGCCGTACTGCGGCGCGCCCCGGCCGTCGCCCTGGTGGACGAACTGGCGCACACCAACGTGCCCGGCTCCCGCAACGACAAGCGCTGGCAGGACGTGGAGGAACTGCTCGCAGCCGGCATCGACGTCGTCTCCACCGTCAACATCCAGCACCTGGAGTCACTCGGCGATGTCGTCGAGTCGATAACGGGCGTGCGGCAGCGCGAGACCGTGCCGGACGAGGTGGTGCGACGGGCGGACCAGATCGAGCTGGTCGACATGTCCCCGCCCGCGCTGCGCCGCCGGATGGCCCACGGCAACATCTACAAGTCCGACAAGGTCGACGCGGCCCTGTCCAACTACTTCCGGCCGGGCAATCTCACGGCCCTGCGCGAGCTCGCCCTGCTGTGGGTCGCCGACCGGGTCGACGAATACCTGACCGAGTACCGCAGCGAGCACCGGGTCTCCAAGATCTGGGGCTCCCGGGAGCGGATCGTCGTCGGACTGACCGGCGGTCCGGAGGGGCGGACGCTGATCCGGCGGGCCGCGCGGCTCGCCGAGAAGGGCGCGGGCGGCGAGGTCATGGCCGTCTACATCGCCCGCAGCGACGGGCTCACCTCCGCCTCCCCGAAGGAACTGGCCGTCCAGCGCACCCTGGCCGAGGACCTCGGCGGCACCTTCCACCATGTGGTCGGGGACGACATACCCGCCTCCCTCCTGGACTTCGCACGCGGCGTCAACGCCACCCAGATCGTGCTCGGCTCCTCCCGCCGCAAGACTTGGCAGTACATCTTCGGGCCGGGTGTCGGCGCCACGGTCGCCCGGGAGTCCGGCCCCGACCTGGACGTCCACATCGTCACCCACGAAGAGGTCGCCAAGGGGCGCGGCCTGCCGGTGGCGCGCGGGGCACGGCTCGGGCGTTCCCGGATCATCTGGGGCTGGATCGTCGGGGTGGGCGGCCCGGTGGTGCTGGCGCTGCTGCTGAACACCATCGATCTCGGCCTCGCCAACGACATGCTGCTGTTCCTGGCGGTGACCGTCGCGGCGGCCCTGCTCGGCGGTCTCCTGCCGGCCCTCGCCTCGGCGGCCTTCGGCTCCCTGCTGCTGAACTACTTCTACACACCGCCCCTGCACCGGCTGACGATCGCCGATCCGAAGAACATCGTCGCCATCGTGATCTTCGTGGGCGTCGCCGTCTCCGTGGCGTCGGTGGTGGACCTCGCGGCCCGCCGCACCCACCAGGCGGCGCGGCTGCGGGCCGAATCGGAGATCCTCTCCTTCCTGGCGGGCAGCGTGCTGCGTGGCGAGACCAGCCTGGAGGCCTTGCTGGAGCGCGTCCGGGAGACCTTCGGGATGGAGTCGGTCGCGCTGCTGGAGCGCGTGAGCGACGTCGACCCGTGGACCTGCGCGGGCAGCGTCGGACCGGCTCCTTCGCTCCGCCCCGACGCCGCCGACGTCGACATGCCGGTCGGCGACCACATGGCGCTCGCCCTGTCCGGACGGGTGCTGCCCGCCTCCGACCGCAGGGTGCTGGCCGCGTTCGCGGCGCAGGCCGCGGTGGTCCTGGACCGGCAGCGCCTCCAGCACGAGGCCGACCAGGCCAAGGAACTGGCCGAGGGCAACCGCATCCGCACCGCCCTGCTGGCAGCCGTCAGCCACGACCTGCGCACCCCGCTCGCCGGGATCAAGGCGTCGGTGTCGTCCCTGCGCTCCGACGACGTGGCCTGGTCCGAGGAGGACCGGGCCGAACTCCTCGAAGGCATCGAGGACGGCGCCGACCGCCTCGACCACCTGGTGGGCAACCTGCTGGACATGTCTCGGCTCCAGACCGGCACCGTCGCCCCGCTGATCCGCGAGATCGACCTCGACGAGGTCGTCCCGATGGCGCTCGGGGGCGTCCCCGAGGACAGCGTGGACCTGGAGATCCCGGAAAGCCTGCCGATGGTCGCCGTCGACGCCGGGCTCCTGGAGCGCGCCGTCGCCAACCTCGTCGAGAACGCCGTCAAGTACAGCCCCCTCGACGAACGGGTCCTGGTCGCCGCGAGCGCCATCGCCGACCGGGTGGAGGTACGCGTCGTGGACCGCGGTCCCGGCGTCCCGGACGACGCCAAGGACCGTATCTTCGCGCCCTTCCAGCGCTACGGTGACGCCCCGCGCGGCACCGGCGTGGGCCTCGGCCTCGCGGTCGCCCGCGGCTTCGCCGAGGCGATGGGTGGCACCCTCGACGCCGAGGACACCCCCGGCGGCGGACTCACCATGGTGCTCACGGTGCGGGCGGTGGACCGCCGGTCCGACCCGGCCGCCCGACCAGCAGTCGCAGAAAGGCAGGCCTCATGACCCGGGTCCTCGTGGTCGACGACGAGCCGCAGATCACCCGAGCCCTCGTGATCAACCTGAAGGCACGCAAGTACGAGGTGGACGCGGCCCCCGACGGGGCCACCGCGCTCCAGCTCGCCGCCGCCCGCCACCCCGATGTCGTCGTGCTCGATCTGGGCCTGCCCGACATGGACGGCGTCGAGGTGATCAAGGGGCTGCGCGGCTGGACCCGGGTGCCGATCCTGGTGCTGTCCGCCCGGCACTCCTCCGACGAGAAGGTCGAGGCGCTCGACGCGGGCGCCGACGACTACGTCACCAAGCCCTTCGGCATGGACGAACTGCTCGCACGGCTGCGCGCCGCCGTCCGCCGCGCGGAGCCGACCGGGGGCGGCGAGGACGACGTGATCGTGGAGACCGAGGGGTTCACCGTCGACCTGGCGGCGAAGAAGGTGCACCGGGACGGGCGGGACGTCCGCCTCACCCCCACGGAGTGGCATCTGCTGGAGGTCCTGGTCCGCAGCACGGGCCGCCTGGTCAGCCAGAAGCAGCTGCTCCAGGAGGTGTGGGGGCCGTCGTACGGGACGGAGACGAACTACCTGCGGGTCTACATGGCCCAGCTGCGCCGCAAGCTGGAGGCGGACCCCTCGCACCCCAAGCACTTCATCACCGAGCCGGGGATGGGCTACCGGTTCGAACGGTGACGCGCGTCATCCGTCCGGGGCGCGGCGCCCGCGAGGTCCGAGCGACGCAGGGGGAAGCGGTCCCGGGTGATGGGTGCGGAGGGGCCCGAGTGACGGCGCATGGCCCGGGTTCGAAGGCGGTGCGACCGCCGGATCGCGGGGGAGTCGTCCCCGGTTCGGGTAGGGGTGCCGCGGGTACGTAGGTGTCAGGGCCCCCGGTACGCTTTCGGTATGAGTGCTGTTCCTCGTTCCGAAAAGCCGGCGGGCCGGTTCCGGCGCATGATGGACCGGCTCTCCTCGTCCCAGGAGGACCTGGAGTCCGAGGAGCTGCGGGAGGACACCGACACGGCGGGCTGTACCCGTATCGGTGACTGCCACGACCGGCAGATCGTCACGGTTACTGGTACCTTGCGCACGGTCACTCTGCGGCCGAGGGCCGGTGTCCCGGCTCTGGAGGCCGAACTGTTCGACGGCTCGGCCGCCCTGGACGTCGTCTGGCTCGGCCGCCGCTCCATCGTCGGCATCGAGCCCGGGCGCAAGCTGATCGCATCGGGCCGCATCTCGATGAGCCGGGGCCGTAGGGTGTTGTTCAATCCGAAATACGAACTCAGACCGCTCGGACGGGAGTAGCCGGTGACGTCGCTCGACAAGCCGACCGAAGACGCCCAGCAGGATTCCAGGGCGGTGACCGAGGCCGCACTCTTCGAGGCCTTCGGCGGCGTGCGCGGCATGGTCGAGACCGTGATGCCCGGCCTGCTCTTCGTCACCATCTTCACGATCAACAAGGACCTGCACTGGGCGGCGATCGCCGCCCTCGCCGTCTCCCTGCTGCTCGTCGTGGTCCGCCTGGTGCGGCGCGACACCGTGAAGCACGCCTTCAGCGGTGTCTTCGGCGTCGCCTTCGGTGTGGTCTTCGCGATGATGACGGGCAACGCGAAGGACTTCTACCTGCCGGGCATGCTCTACACGCTCGGCCTCGCCGTCGCCTACATCGTCACGACCCTCGTGGGTGTCCCGCTGATCGGCCTGATCCTCGGCCCGGTCTTCAAGGAGAACCTCTCCTGGCGCACCCGCAACCCCGGCCGGAAGAAGGCGTACGCCAAGGCCAGTTGGGCCTGGGGCCTGATCCTGCTCGCCAAGTGCGCGGTGCTCTTCCCGCTGTACTGGTGGGCCGACACCGCCCAGTTCGGCTGGGTCCTGATCGCCCTCAAGATCCCGCCGTTCCTGCTCGCCGTCTGGCTCACCTGGGTCTTCCTGGCCAAGGCGCCGCCGCCCATCGACGTGTTCGCGGAGATGGAGGCCGAGGAGCAGGCGGAGAAGGAGCGCAAGGCCGCCCTCGCGAAGGAGCGCGGCGAGAGCCCGGCCCCGGCCCGGCACCGCCGCGAGGCGTAGCGCCTCGGCCGTCCGGCACGAAAGGGCTCCGGCTCCGCGCTCCGCGCCCGACGTGTTCCGGCGCCCGCGGACCAGGCCTGCTTCCCGAGGGAGGACGGGCATGACCCGCGCAGGGCGCCGTGACCGGCGTACGAGGCCATGAACCGCGTACGACGCCGTGACCCGCCTACGA